>CAVACS010000020.1:0-12910 GCA_963587105.1 Anaerovoracaceae bacterium
ATCGAATCGAGGAGGATGACGACATCCTTCTTGTACTCGACAAGTCTCTTCGCCTTCTCGATGACCATCTCTGCAACCTGCACGTGGTGCGTAGCCTGCTCGTCGAAGGTCGATGCTACTACCTCGGCATTGACGTTCCGTCTCATGTCCGTAACCTCCTCGGGGCGTTCGTCCACGAGAAGAACCATTAGGATGACCTCGGGATGGTTGTGACTGATGGCATTTGCTATCTTCTGCATGAGGACCGTCTTACCTGTGCGGGGAGGTGCGACGATGAGGGACCTCTGTCCCTTCCCGATGGGACAGAAGAGATCGACAACACGGGTCGAGAGATCTGACTTCTTTCCTTCCTGGACTATCTCGAGGTTGAGAGCCTCGTCGGGGAAGAGGGGCGTGAGGGAATCGAAGGGTGCACGGATCTTCGCCATCTTCGGCTCTTCTCCGTTGACAGAGATAACCCTCACAACCGATGAATACTTCTCGTTCTCACGGGGAGCACGGATCTGTGCCAGCACCGTGTCTCCTGTCTTGAGTCCCGTACTCTTTATTATCTGTGATGATACGTAGACGTCGTCCGAGCCCGCAAGGTAGTTGTTGACTGCATATCTTATATAGCCGTAGCCGTCGTTCATAGTCTCGAGAACACCCTCGACCATGATCGCCCCGCCGTTCTGGGAATGGTTTCTCAATATCCTTATTATAAGCTCCTGCTTACGGCAGTCGAGGATAGCCTCCTCTGTCATTCCCGCTTCCTTGGCCTTCTCTCTTATTGCCTCCAGCGACTGTGCGGTAAGCACGGAGACGAAGAGCTGCGGTGCATCGGGATGCTCGTCGAGATTGATCTCGGGGGGAATCTCCTCCTGGGGTCTCCTCTCCTTCTTGTTCTTGAACTTGTCCTTCTTGGAGAACTTTTCTCTCCTCTGGAACTGGGGCTTATCGGAGCTCTCAGCAACGTCAGCCTTATCGCCATCGCTCTTCTCCTCGCCGTTATCCGCCGCTTCCTCCGTCTTCACCGGGGACTCTTGTTCCGGCTTTACTTCCAGAGGACGCACTTCCTCTGTCTTTACTTCTTCGCAATGGACTTCCTCACTCTTCACACTCTCTCCGGAAAGAGGAGCGGGAGAAGGCGTCTCTTCAGCTGATGCAAAGAGAGGAAGCTCCTCTTCTTGTGGAGCCTTCTTCTTTCTGCCCCTTGTCTCGCTTTCCTTTCTGGGCTTGTTATGTGCGCTTTTCTTTGCGTGCGCAGGCTCTGCGGCGGGTACTTCTGATGCCGCGGGAGATACTTCCGGCGCCGGAGGAGCTGCTGCAGCCTCTGCTGCTTCTTCAGCTGTCTTCTTCTTCACGGAAACTCTTCGCTTTACTGGAACTTTTACAGTGACCTTCTTCTTTTCTTCAACCGGCGAAGCCTCTGCTTTTGCTTCACCTTCATTGATGATGTCTGATGACATTCATACCTCTGTACTATATTAAGTCTGCTATTACTATGAAAATAATTCTGAATAACTGATTCTTTGACCGAACAGCACCATGCCGTTCACATTTATTATCAAGGGAATTGTAAACAGTGATTTCCTTCTTTGTCAACATGAAGGAAATAACTTCTGTTTGGAGCGTCAGTTACCCTTTTTCACACTATCTCTATTCTCTTTCCATCCCCAAGCTCATACTCCGCCCACCTTATGCCGATGGGAGAAGAAAAGGCCGAGGCCTCCTCCCAGATGTCGACAAGTTCGCTTCTGTGTGCGTCGCTCGATGTGACGATCTTCACACCCTCAGCCTCAGCCAGCTCCCAGAACTCCCTTACAGGATAGAGGAAGTGCTCGCTGCCGTCGGGAAGCAGCATTTTCTTCTTTCGAAAGCCGTTGCCGTTTATCTCGAGGGGCATGCCGGTCTCTTTTGCGGCGGCTATTATGTCCTCTGAAGCCGCCTTCGTCTCTTCGTTCCATTCGGGGAATACCGAGAAGAAAAGATCGGGGTGGCAGCCGTAGAGAAATAGCGAGGAGGAAAGCATATCTGTATAGAGAGAGACATATTGAGAGAGGGAGAAGAGCCCTCTGTTTGCCGGCTTTCCCACATACTTCATAACGCCGTCACTATCCGGAAGATAGTGCACAGAGCCTATGATATAGTCACATCCCCACTCTCCGAGGACCTTCTCCCTGTAGTAGGATGAGAACTTCCTCTCCCAGTCGCACTCCATGCCGAGAAGTACTGTGATCCTCCCGCTCTCAAGCTCCCTGACGCTCTCTATGTAGAGGGGGAGATCCTCGGCGTGGAGGCGTTCCTTAGGGTATCGTGAATCAGAGAGGGGTACATGCTCACTGAAACCCAGAACCCTTATGTTCCCACCTTCCTCTGCACATCTGAGGTAGTCCCGGGGCATTCCCTTTCCATGATGGGAGAGCATCGTATGTGTGTGGAGATTGACTTCCCTCTGGGTGTATCTCATCAGAATACCCTCCATGTCGATACTATATCTGCAGTGTCTTCACCGAGGATGAAGGAGCGCATGAGTATGAATGCCGCAACTGCACTGCGGCGTCTTATCGAGTCCCGTCCCCATGAAGGAAAATGAATCGTGACGCTCTCTGTAGCCCTGTCCTCTGCGCTGAAGGCGAAGCACACTGTCCCCACCTCCCTGCCCTCGCTTTTATCAGGCCCCGCAACTCCCGTTATCGAGAATGCGTAATCCGAGGAAAAGCGCCCTCTCACGCCGTCTGCCATCTCACGGGCACACTCCTCGGAGACGACTCCGTCTTCCCTTACTGTCTCCTCCCTCACGCCGAGTACGGCCTTCTTCACCTCAGGCGAATACGATACAACGCCGCCTGTCATGTAAAGAGAGGATCCGGGAAGGGATGTCAGAAGAGATGAGGCAAGACCTCCTGTGCAGCTCTCTGCACACGAGATGGTGGCTTTCTTTTCCCTCAGCGTCTCTACAAGAAGCTCGAGAGCGTCCGTGTCCCCGTCCTCGATGCGGTGCTTTCCCGTAATCGCTCTGAGAATCCCGACTGCCGCATCCCTCTCCGCCTTCGTCTTACCCGATACGTAGAGGCTTATCTTATAATCCTGGAATCTCGTTCCCCACTCGAGACTGCTGTCGGCACTCTCCATGAGCTCCTCGAGTCTCGCCTCCGCTGTAATGAGTGATGTGTACTCATCTCTCTCGTCCGTCTCCAGCCCGTAAAGAGACTCGAGAAGAGGAAGAACAGAGTCGTAGAACATCGGCCTCATCTCCCTCGGGGGCCCCGGGAGAGAGATGACAAGCGTGCCGCCGACGGTGCCGTAGAAGCCGGGTGCCGTGCCGTTGGGGTTTCTTATTATCGTGAAGCCTTCGGGAATGTACGCCTGCTTTTCGTTTGCGCCATATGCCCTCTCTCCGAGAGTCTCTTCAAGGTGTGCCCACGCTTCCTCGTCTCTCACAAGCTTTCTTCCTGCAGCCTCGGCTATGGAAAGACGTGTCCTGTCGTCGCTTGTGGGCCCCAGTCCGCCCGTGATTATTACGATGTCGTTGTGAGGCAGGAGGAACGAGAGCGCCTCCTTTATTGTGCCGTCGTCCGCAGTCTGGACGCTCTCTCTGAAGTGGAGTCCCAGGCGTGTGAGTTCTCTTGCAACTACAGATGTATGCTTGTCCTCGATTATTCCCCTTGTAAGTTCCGTTCCGATTACTATCAGACTTGCCGTCTTCATTTTTTTATCCCGTTTACAAAGCCCCGGTCTCCGGGGCTCTGTCCTTTATTGCCTGCTGCTCTTCCTCTTTACGAGAAGAACAACTTCTTTAACGACAAAGAGAGCAACTGCCGCCGCGCTGATCCAGATGAAGATATAGGCAAAGAGATCTATATGATTGACATAGAATGTATTCTCATAGTTCTCCTGGCTGTAGACCGGAACCTCATAGAGGTGCCACCCCATCGTGAACGGCTCCATCGGATCCTGTATCTCGCCAGTCGGAACGATGAGGCATGTGATTCCGCTGTTGGTGCCTCTCACCATGCTCTTACGTGTCTCGACGCATCTGAATGCCGCTATTTCGGCATGCTGCCACTCGGCAGATGCCTTCTTCGACCAGTTGTCGTTCGTCATGTTTATTATGATCTCGGCTCCGTTATCGACAAAGCCCGCCACAAGGGAGCTGAAGGAATCCTCGTAGCATATGGGCGTCGAGAATTTCACGCCGTCGAGGGAGAAGACAGTTGCCTCGTCACCCGGGATCCACCAGTTGTAGTCCATTGCAAGAAGAAGGTTGTAAAGCCATGGAAGCTGCTTCTGATACGGGAAGTGCTCGGTGAACGGTACAAGGTGCTGCTTAATGTACTCGCCCTCAATCTGACCGTCCTTGAAGAGGATTACGGTGTTGTACTCCTTGCTGTTCTTGTTTCCTTCGCTGTCGTACGGGGGCTCACTCTCATCATTTATGACGGACTTGGGGTTACCGGTGAGAAGCGGAACTCCTATCGTTGATGCGTACTCCACGAAGTCGATCGTGAGGTCGTGGATCTCCTCCCATGCAGTACCGGATGCATCGTACTTCGTATGCCAGGCAATGGATGGGACGAATGCCGTCTCCGACCAGACTATGAGATCCGGATCCGATGTAAGGGACGCCGTCGTATATCTCTTGAGGTTGTTGTAGTTATGAAGGTATGTCCTGTAGCCGCCCTTCCACGAGTCGTGGTTGTGCTGCACAGTCGCAACCCTGAGAGTGCTGTCGCTTTCCCTGTCAGTCCAGTATGATAACATCGCAAAACCGTAAACAATGGTCGCTATGACGAGAACAACATATATAACTATGGGGATTATATCTCCCCTGAGCTTCTTTTTTATTTCCAGCGGCTTGCTCTTTACATAATCAAGGAGCCACACCGAGAGGTACGCCTGCGGGAATACCATGAGATATATGACGCCCCAGATTCCCGTGATGTCGGCTATCTGATAAAGCACACGGTACGGATAGAGCGCATATACTATATTGCCGTAGGGATAGCCTGCAAACCAGTTTTCAGCAAGGTATGCGTATGCCGCCCACACACAGCCTTTCAGGATATAGCCCTTCTTCGGGAATGCTGTGTCCACTGCCTTGAGAGCGAGGAAGAGAAGCGCCATCTCACCGCCCTTGATGACGGGGGCGATCACGATAGCCAGTGCATGGAATCCCTTCAGCCAGTAGTTGAAGAAGAAGTAGTATACAAGGCCGAAGAGAAAACCGTAGAACCAGACACAGCGCCATGTGGTGTTCCTGATTACGGCGAATACGGGAATGAGTGCAATGAGGCTGAGCCAGCCGAAACCGCCGGATGTAAGAAAGCCGGGAAATGCGGCTGAGAGCACAAATGCGGATGCAAGTAAAACAAGAACCTCAGAACACAGTGTCCCGAGGTTCCTAGAATAGTAGTTATTCTTCAAAGAAAACTCCGTTCAGTAATTATTCTTCTTCTCCTGTAAGGTTCCAGACAAAGTCCTTGAGTTCCTTACCGGGTCTGAAGATAGCAACACCATGCCTGTCGACTGCGACGACTTCGCCTGTCTTGGGATTTCTTGCCTTCTCTCTGCCCTTTCTGATTCTGACTTCAAAAGTACCGAAGCCTCTGAGCTCTATGACGCGACCGTCCTTCAGTCCGTCCTTAACCTCTTCGAAAAGCTCATCAATGATGCTGTGGATCTCAGATCTGTTGAAGCCGAGCTTATTGTGAAGATTCTCAATGATTGCCGCTTTAGTAAGTTTTTCTTCCATTTTCAATCTCCAGAATGTAGTGACTTTTAAGCCAACTTATTATATGCCTGTGTCAATCTGCTCTTCTTTCTGCTTGCTGTGTTGCGGTGGATGACCCCCTTGCCTGCTGCAGAATCGAGGAGCTTGACGGAAAGATCAAGAGCTTCCTTTGCTGCTGCCTTGTCGCCTGCTGCGAGAGCTGCATTGAATTTCTTCACAGCTGTGCGGCATGTGCTCTTAGCTGCGCGGTTTCTGAGACGGCGCTTGGCATTCTGGCGGTCTCTCTTCTCTACTGACTTGCTTGACATTATATTTCCTCCAAACGATAACAAAAAATCATATCAAACATCGTTGATGGCCAACGACAATTAAGGAAATTACCATAAAGTATTGATTGGGTCAACAGAAATATCTTACTTTCTGAAAAGAAATTGCGGAAACTGATTTATCTCTGCCGGGCCCCGCCTTTTCTAGTCCTCGCTGAAAAGTTCATCCTGATAGTCCTGGTAGACTTCCCAGAATCCCGTCTCACCGTCGAAGTAGACTTCGTCGAAGGGTATGAATATCTGTCTGCCGTCGAGCGTCACGCATGTGAGCTTATGCGAAAGGATGTTCACTTCGCTGACACGCCATATATCGTGATCGATCTTGAGCTTCGTGCCCTCCGGCGGTGCTCCCGCCTTCTCTTCCATGTAGTAGTCGTATTCATAAGCCAGACAGCAGAGAAGCCTGCCACAGGGGCCGCTGATCTTCGCAGAGTTGAGCGAAAGGTTCTGCTCCTTCGCCATCTTTATCGTGACAGGCTCCATCTCCCTGTTCATTGCATGGCAGCAGTAGTCACGTCCGCATACGGAGAGCCCTCCGATAAGCCTGGACTCGTCCCTGACACCGACCTGCCTGAGTTCGATGCGCATCCGGAATACAGATACAAGATCCTTCACAAGCTCCCTGAAGTCGACTCTCTCTTCAGAGGTGAAGAAGAATATGACCTTGCTCTCCCCCAGGAGGAAGTGTGCAGATATGAGCTTCATATCGAGTTTGTGTTTGATTATCTTCTCCCTGCATACCTCGAGAGCGGTATCCTCCCCGCGTCTGTTCTCCTCGTACTTCGCCATCTCTGAGGGTGTTGCCAGATGATCGATCCAGAGTACATCCCCGTCGACCTTCGTCTTCACGCTCTCACGGCCGCTCTGACAGCCGAAGCAGGAAAGACACTGATGCTCATTCTCCCCGCCTTCGTACTCCCCGTCCTTTTCGCTTCCGAAGCATAGGCATGCTCCACTGACCTCTGCATTCCCGGGCTTGTAGCCCTTCATGAATGTCGGTGCCGGTCCTACGACGATGCCGAGGTCGAGGCCGAACTTCGTATCATAGACGACCGGGGTTCCCGCATATATGACACTATCCCACGCGCCGAGACATATGTCGTTGTACGAGGGATTCTTTATAGCATATACATAAGCACTCTCATCTTCGTGCGCTATCTGCTTTTTCTTCATGGTTAAAAAGTTACCACGGATGGGAGGGATTATCAATCGGATGAGGGAAAATGAATGGGCCGTCTGTTATCTTTTCCCCCTCTCTGCTATGCTTGACCACATGGACAGAAACGACACCCTCATACTCGCACCCCTTGCAGGCTACACAGACAAGGCCTTCCGTGAGATATGCTCACGCTTCGGATGCGAGAGTGCCGTATCGGAGATGGTGAGTGCCGAAGGACTGGCACGCGGCGGGGAGAAGACAATCCTTCTTATGGACAGATATGACGGCGAGAAAAAGCTCACCGTCCAGCTCTTCGCACCCTCTGCCGACCCCGTTGAGAGGGCCCTCCCCATATTGAAGGAATGCGGAGTTGAAAGCATTGACATAAACTGCGGCTGTCCGGTACCCAAGGTCGTCAAGACAGGCGCGGGAAGCGCCCTGATGAGAGAGCCGGAGAAAATGGGAGAAATCGTGCGCCTTTTAAAGGAGAGCCTTCCTGTCACTGTCTCCGTCAAGTTCCGCCTCGGGTGGGACAACGATTCGATAAACTATCTCTCATTTGCGCACACCGCCGTCGATAACGGAGCCGATGCCCTTACTCTCCATGCACGCACACGCTCCCAGGGCTATGAGGGAAAGGCAAGGAAGGAGGCATTCGGAATTCTTTCGAAGGAATTCGCAGCGTCGGGTACCGCACTCTATGCCTCGGGAGATATCTTCACTCCGGAGGACGCCGTGGAGGCTGTGGAGAAATACAGAATGACAGGCGTCATGTTCGCACGCGGCGCCATCGGGAACCCCTTCATCTTCCGTGAAACAAGAGAATTCCTCCAAAGAGGCTCTTATACTCTTCCCTCCGTCGAAGAGAAGGTTGCAACAGCCCTTGATCACTACGATCTCATGGTTAAATACTACGGCGAAAGAATCGCCTCCCACGGTATGAGAAAGCATGCCCTGGCATACGTCAAGGGAATAAGAGGATCATCAGAATGCAAAGCCGCCCTCTCCACTGCAGTTACGAGAGAGGACTACGAAAAGGCCTTCTCGCTTATCATGTAAAAGGCTCCCGGATTGCAGAAGCCTTGTTGACGCTCAATTGCCGAAGACGACAACGTCGAGAAAAAGTATGAAAAGGAAGTAGACAAGAACGAATACAACCCCGATGAGGAAGGCCGCCTTGAGAACGCCCCAGAGAAAGGATCTGTAACCTGCACTGTCAAGCTCGATCTTCTCTCCCTCGACAGCGTCCGTCTTCTGCCTCGGACGGTACCAGGGCATGCCCTCGACATTCATGTCGGCAAAGCTTCTGCCGTCGTCCTCAGACTCGGCCTCTATCTTCTTATCCTTCTTCTTACCCGGAAACATCATTTCTTCTTTTTCACTGCAGCCGATGCCGCTTCCTTAGCCTGATCTTCCTTCGCCTTCTCCATCACCTCGATGAATGCTTTTGTTTCCTCTTTGGTGTTGTAGAGGTGACATGCACAGTAGTGCTCGTCCTCAAGTTCCTTGAATTCAGGTGCAACATACTTGCAGATTTCCATGCACTTGCGGCAGCGGGTATGGAACTTGCATCCCTTCGGCGGATTTGCCGGTGAGGGAATCGAGCCCTCGAGGATGATTCTTTCCATATGGAAATCGGGATCGGGAACGGGGATAGCCGAGAAGAGGGCCTCCGTGTACGGATGGAGAGGCTTCTGGAAGAGCTTCTCCGTCGGAGCAAACTCGACCATGTTTCCAAGGTACATGACACCGACCGTGTCGGAGATATGCTCGACAACCGAAAGGTCGTGAGATATGAAGAGATAGGTCAGTCCGAACTCCCTCTGCAGGTCCTTGAGAAGGTTGATGATCTGTGCCTGGATCGATACGTCGAGTGCGGAAACCGGCTCGTCGCAGAGGATGAAGTCAGGGTTGAGTGCAAGCGCACGTGCTATGCATATACGCTGTCTCTGGCCGCCGGAGAATTCGTGGGGGTATCTTGCCTTCGCATACTCCGGCAGTCCGCATGCCGCCATGACACGCGTGATGTATTCATCAAACTCGTCATCGGGAACAATGTGATGTTCCCTTACTGCTTCACCGATGATTTCACCGACAGGAAGACGCGGAGAGAGAGAGGAGTACGGATCCTGGAAGATGATCTGGATATTCGGTCTCTCCTTTCTGAGCTCCTCCTTCGAGAGAGAGAAGAGCTCGCGGCCGTTGAAGTATACCTCGCCGTCAGTCTTCTCCTGGAGGCGGAGGATCGTGCGTCCGATCGTACTCTTTCCGCATCCCGATTCGCCGACAAGGCCCATCGTCGTACCCTTCTTTATCTTGAAGGATACACCGTCGACAGCCTTGACGTTACCTATGGTCATCTTGAAGAAGCTGCTCTTTATAGGGAAGTATTTCTTCAGGTTCTTAACAACAAGCAGGTTCTCGGGATCTTTTTCCGCACCTTCGAGAATAGTTGTCTTCTTGATTTCTTCTGCCATATTAGAGCTCCTCCGGGTTCACCGTCTTCGGATATTCGATAACCTTATCCTCTTCATAGTATCTGTAGCACGATACCACATGTGTGTCGCTTATGCGGATTGAAGGAGGATAGATTCCCGCACACTTATCACACTGCATGCCGCAGCGGTCGCGGAAATAGCAGTAGTCGGGCATGTTGACGGGGTTCGGGACAGATCCGGGAATGTTGTAGAGCTTCTCGACCTTCTTCCCGACGACAGGCTTGCTCTTCATGAGGCCGATCGTGTACGGATGAGCCGGATGATGGAAGATATCGTCAGCCGTTCCCTTCTCGATGACACGTCCCGCGTACATGACGACGACGTAGTCAGCCATGCCTGCAACGACTCCGAGATCGTGGGTGATAAGCATGATGGAGGATCCGATCTTCTTCTTGAGGTTCTCCAGAAGGTCCAGAATCTGTGCCTGGATTGTTACGTCGAGTGCCGTTGTCGGTTCGTCCGCAATGATGAGCTCGGGTCTGCATGCAAGTGCGATTGCTATCATGACACGCTGTCTCATACCGCCGCTGAGCTCGTGCGGATACATGTTGTAGACGCCTTCCTTGTTTGCAATACCTACCATGTCCAGAAGCTCGAGTGTTCTTGCCTTGACCTCTTCCTGTGGCATATCGGGATTGTGAAGCGTCGTCGCTTCATCGACCTGCTCCCCGATACGGAATACCGGGTTGAGGGATGTCATGGGCTCCTGGAAGATCATGCTCATGCGGTTACCGCGTATTGTCTCCATCACGGAGTTGGGGGTGTTGACGATGTTATATGCCGTTCCGTCCCCTCTGTTGAATCTGATCTCTCCTCCGACGACCTGTCCCTGAGGACGCTGCAGAAGCTGCATGAGAGAGAGCGAGGTGACGGACTTTCCGCATCCGGACTCTCCGACGACGCCGACTGTGCTGTTCTTCGGAACTTCGAAGCTGATACCGTCGACAGCCTTGACGGTGCCGACTTCACTGAAGAAGAAGGTACATACGTTGTCGAACTCGACGACGTTGTTGCTGTCCTTCATCTTCGTTATGTAGAGAGACTCATCCTTGTTGGCGTTGGCCCTCTCGGCCTCGAGCTTCTTGGTGACTCTTCTGTTGAACTTTGTAATCCTTCTGGATTCTTTTCCGGAAATATAGGATGTGTGATCTGACATATATTACCTCTTTCCCTTCGGATCGTAAGCGTCTCTGAGACCGTCACCGACGAAGTTGAAGGAGATGACGGTGAAGCTGATAAGGAGACCTACCGGGATCCAGATGTATGCATAGTGTGCCATGGCAGATGCCGAGGAGACACTGTTGATCATCGTTCCCCAGGTTGCAAGCGGGTGCTTGACACCCAGTCCCAGGAACGAGAGCGTCGACTCGGTGATGATTGTTCCGCCGACACCCATGGTCGCGATGACGATGAGCTGGGGCATTACGTTCGGGATAAGATGCTTGAAGATCCTGTCCTTGACCCTGATGCCGGTAGCTTCGGCCGCTATCATGAACTCCTGTTCTCTGAAGGAGAGGATCTGGCCGCGGACAAGTCTTGCAACACCCGCCCATCCCATGATGCCGAGTGCCGCCATCATGATGAAGAGACGTGTATATACGTCCATTCTCATTGCATCCATTATTGAGCCGAGAATGATCATGATCGGTGTTGACGGCAGGCAGTAGAAGATATCGACAAGCCTCATGACGACGTTGTCGACCCAGCCTCCGTAGTAGCCTGCAAGTCCTCCCATGATTATTCCGAGGATGAGCTCGATGAAGACGACTACGAAGCCGACCATGAGCGATACTCTTCCGCCGTACATGATTCTGGCAAATACATCGAAGCCGTCGCCGTCGGTGCCGAGGATGTGTGCCCATGACGGGGAGGCGAAGCGGTCGATGACATACGTTATCTGATATGCCCAGAGCTCGTAGTTCCTGTCGGTCCTGTTGACTCTGATCTCAGTCGATACGTATGTGTAGTTGCCGTCCTCGTCAACCTCGCTCTTTCCATCCTCTGTCTGCTTGGGAAGCATTGTCTCGAATGCAGTATTCTGACTTCCCTCCTCAAGCATGTCATAAATTGCCGCCGTTATATCCTGCTTGGCATCATATGGAATAGTATCTTCACCGCTGTTACGTCTGATGATGAATGTCGAGAATTCGCCGATTTCATTTCCTTCGCTGTCGAAGATCTCGACTTGCTCGCTCTCATCGTCTCTGACAAAATGATATTCCTTGCCGTCCGCAGTAAAGGAATCGGAGGAGTAGACAGCAAGAAGTGCGTTGTTCCTGAATTCGTCGCTGACGCTCTTCGTGTTGTCATAAAGGTCGATGACGTATGTCGTGAAGACGCGCGCAATCTTGCTCTCCCCGACTGTGTAGACTGTCTTAGAATCTCCGTTCTGCGAAATGAAGTATTCCTTTCCGTCGAATGTGAATACCTGGTTGACATCTGCATTCTCAGCCGCATTTTCGAATGCGAGAGAAAGAGAAGAGCCCGTGTATACGAAGCCGCCGACGAGTTTTGTGATGGCGTAGCTCTTTCCAGTTGTCTTTCTGTAGTTGTAGACGACACCGTCAAGAGTAAAGGACCCCGAATTACCCTTGAGGGCACTGACTACCGTCTTCTCCTTATCCCCGTCGAGGGCGTCGGAGGAGTATGTAAGCGACCTTGTTATTCCGTCGTATTGAGCCCACTCGACCTCGCTTGAACCGAAGGAAGCAACCATTTCCGCACTTCTCTGTCCGAGAGTGTATACATTCTCGCCGTCCCTGACGACTTCGTAGGCAAATCCGTCATCATAGAGGGAGATGTAGTCTTCAATGCCTGCGCTCTGCATAGTCTTGATCGTCGTCGTCATATAGCTGTTAGCCTCTGTCGCGACCTTGACTGAGGAGTCGACGGTGTACCCGGTGAAGGATGTGCTTTCTGTTGCTACACCGAGCCTGATGTTGACTGTGTCGTACTTGTAGAATGTCTCCTTCTGTCCGTATTGATAGAATATCGGGCCGATGAAGCAGAATACGAAGAGAACAAGAATGGAAACAAATCCGAATACAGCGAGGCGGTTACGCAGAAAGCGCTTGATGACCTGTCTCGTCGGAGAGAGAACCTTTACACGTGATACATCGTCGAGTGCGACTGCATGCTCTTCGTTGTGGGTGTTCAGGTTTTTTTTCTTTAATACATCATTAAGATCATATGAAGCCATACCACATTCCTCCTC
>CAVACS010000020.1:12920-23625 GCA_963587105.1 Anaerovoracaceae bacterium
GGTCAACCACGGCATACAGCAGGTCGGAAATGAGGTTTCCGAGAAGCGTAAGAATCGAAATGAATGAAAGATAGAACATGATGAACGGGATATCGCCCTGGATCATCGAATTGTATGATGCGTACCCGATACCTCTGATTCCGAAGAGTGTCTCCGTGATGAGAGCGCCGGAGAAGAGTCCGGGAAGCGAGCCGCCGAGGGTCGTGATGAGAGGTATCATCGTGTTTCTGAAGGCATGATGGTTGATGACCTTCTTCTCGGGAACACCCTTTGCCCTTGCCGTACGGATGTAGTCGGCGTTGAGAACCTCGAGCATGTTGGTACGTGTGTACCTCATGAGACCGCCGATAGATATGATGGATAGCGTGAGTCCCGGAAGTACGAAGTGCTTTGCAACATCCAGGACCTTACCCCAGTCGGAGAGCTCCTGGTAGTTTCTGCCCTGCATACCTGTCAGGTCGAACCAGCCCAGCTTGATCGAGAATATGTACTTGAGAAGAGTTGCGAGGAAGAATGTCGGCAGCGATATACTGACCATCGCAAAGACCGTCGTGAAGTAGTCGGTAAATCCGTACTGCCTCTTTGCAGCAAGGATTCCGAGAGGAATTGCGACGATGATTTCGACAACAAAGGAAATGAGAGAAAGAGCAAAACTGTACCAGATGGTGTTGTGAAATTCCTGTGTGACGGGAATCGTCCATGCCCATGAGTCACCCCAGTTGCCCGAGAGTGCCGTCCCCAGCCAGATGAAATAACCTCTGATTATACCTTTATCCATACCGTACTGGGCATTGAGGTCGTTGAGCCACTCAGTATAGCTCTTGCCTGCGCCCGGGCGGGATGCGAGTTCACGTGCCTTGGTCTCAAGATAGTTACCCGGCATATTGTACATGAGTGAGTAGACAATGAGCATGACAAAGAAAAGAATAACAACACTATACAGGAGTCGTTTTACTGTAAACTTCAACACTTCTTTATTGTCCTCCTTCTTACCGAATTTTAAGCAAACAGAAAAGACGGACAGAGACTGCCCGAAAATCGTTTTTCAGATTAACTTATATTCTCTCATTGGTCAAATACTTTACTTTATTATGGGAAAGAAAAAATATGTAATTTATTTGTATTCCGAAAATTAGCGGACAGCAATAATAATGCCCCCGGTTTCCCGGGAGCACATATAAAAGACTCAGAGACTTTCTTACTTTGTAGCAAGAGTGTTGATTTCTGCATCCCATCCCCAGTACGGAGTCATGTCTTTCGGCATTGTCTCGTTTTCGATGCGGATTGTAGAAGTGACTGTGCAGTCCTTTCTCTGATAGGTCGGAAGCTCGACGCCCCAGTCCATGATGATTTCCATAGCCGACTTGTATGTAGCCTTTCTGAAGTCTGTATCGGAAGACTTTCTGCCGGCGATGATAAGAGCATCAAGCTCGTCATCCGTGACCTGGTAGTGGTTGGAGTTCGTGTTCAGACCGTTAGCATTTCTTGAGTGGTAGACCTGATACATATCGGGGTCGACCGTGCTCTGCCATGCAGCAGCCCAGATCTCAGCTGTGTTAGCTTCGAGAGCGTTGTTCCATGTTGTTGTGTTACAGTCGTTGACTGTCAGTGTGATACCGATTGTCTCGAGAGCGTTAGCAGCGCCTACTGCGATACCGTAAGCAGGGTGATCCTGAGTTCCGGCACCAGGAATAAGTGCTTCGTAGACCATCTTAGCGCCTTCCGGAGCAGCTGTGAACTTGCCGCTTGCCTCATCCCATGTGTAGCCTGCAGCCTTGAAGTAGCCGATTGCAGCCTGGAGGGCAGCTTCGTACTTCTGCTCGTCGTTCATGTCGGATGTGTAGATAGCGTTGCCGTTGACGTCCTTGGAGTAAGCGATCTGGTAACCAACATCTGTCGGCTGAGGAGCAGCCCATGATGTGTTGGAGATAGGATACTGGATGACAGCAGCTCTGTCGCCGTAGTAGGAGTTGATGACTGTGTCTCTGTAGACAGAGAGGAGAGTCATGATACCCTTTCTGAGGTTCTTGCTTGCTTCGCTTCCGCTTTCGCCGCCGACGCTTACGAGGTTGGCGTTGATACCGATGTAACCATATCCACGATAGTCGACAAGGTATGTTGTGAGTGTTTCGCCTACGAGCTCGCCGTTGGAGTTAGCGTCCTTGATAGCGTTGAGTGTAGCGTCACTGATAGAAGGCTGAGCGATGTCGAAGGTACCTGTTACGATGCCCGGGACATAGTCGGAGTCTGTTGATTCCTGGAAGAGCAGTGTCTCTGTGACAGGCTTTCCGAGGAAGTAGTTAGCGTTAGCCTTGAGAGTGACAACACCGTTGTTGTAGCTTTCAAATACGTACGGACCAGCTCCGAGAGGCTGAGTTGTCTTTGCTCTGACAGAGGAGAGATCACCCTTTGTGAAACCGAAGGAGTCAACTCCGTTGTAGAGAGAAACGTCGCCATAGTAATGGAGAGGAGCGATTGTGAAGCTCATGCTGTAGATTGATGTAGCATCAAACTCAGACATGTGGACAGTCATTGTATACTTGCCTGTCTTCTCGATACCGGAGATGGACTTTACGTCAGCACCTGATGCGATACCATAGGAGTAAGCATTGTCTGTGAGGTTAGCAAGCCAGTTGAAGAGGCCTGTGCCGGCGTTCTCTGTATCGGAAGCTGTGATGAGGTCTCCACCGTAAGCATCGACGATTGCAGCCCAGTAATCAGCAGCTGTTGCGCCTTCCTTCCAGTAGGAACCGAATCCCCAGAGATACATACCGAGCTTGACCTGGAGGCCCTTGTCTGCTCTGACTTCGTCGGGTGTAGCACCGATATAGCTTTCAGCATAAGAATCTGTATAGTTTGCTACGACATAGTCGACGATTTCCTGCGCAAGAGCTTCACCTGCGAGGTCGAGGTCAGACCAGAACTTCTCCTGTGTCTCCTTTGTCCAGAGTGAGTAGTCTGTGTTGTCTCTGCCTGCAGCGTAGATGAGGGAGTCAGCACTCTTCATGGAGTTGTAGTAGTCATCCATGCCGATGATCGGCTGAGCATAGATAGTCGAGGATCCGTCATATGTCGGGTCTGCGAGAACGTAGATGCCGAAGATGACGTCGTCGATTGTAGCATTGACACCGTCCGAGAAGTAGATGTCATCTCTCATTGTGAGCTTGTAGTCGACTGTGCCGTCAGCATTCTGGACGACTTCGACAGAACCTGCACCCTGATAGAAGTAATCTGTTCCGTTGTATGTGTGTGTCTCACCGTTGATACCATCGTAGATGATAGCACCGCCGCGGTCAGCAGCAAGAAGACCGATCTGTGTCATGTCGACGATATCCTGGTCATATGCTGTTGCAGCGAAGAACGGAGAGAACTTCATACCGAAGGATGCTGTTGCATAGACAGCTGTGGTCGGCTTAGCAACAACTGCTTCTGTCTTTGCAGGCTCAGCTGTAGTTGTAGTAGTTGTTGTAGTTGTTGTCTTTGTTTCTGTTGCGCCCTGTGCGAAAATGCTGAGTGTGCAGAGAACCATAAGAACAATAGCTAAAGTTTTTTTCATTCCTAAATCCTCCCTGTGAGGTATAATAAGCTTACAACGTAAGCGTTTTTCCTACTCATTCTCCGTTTCCGGAAGAACTGTCGTCCCCGTGCTTTTCATTCTCAGAGCCTCTCTCTTTGAAAAGAGGTTCCAGGCTGTAAAGACGAATAGGACGGTAAGAACGAGATGTACGGCATCTGCCGTGCTTTCGCCCTTTCTAATCCATGCCACAGTATGGCCGACGGCTGAACAGAGTGCGAAGAAGAAAGATATGAAGAGGTAGGATACAAGGCGCTCTGTCACCCTGTCCTTCTCCTCTCTTTTGTACTCCCCGCTCTTTCTATAGAGCAGCCCCACCGTGTCGCTCTGGCCGAGAAGAGGAAAGGCCGCCGCTATCATGGGAAGAGAGACATACATCACCCGTCCCTTGTCGGAGTTTATGAAGAGGAACGCAATCAGGAAGACCCACTCACATACGGTAGAGACAAGGAATATCCTCCTTGTTCTCCGCACTTCCTCCTTTGGCCTTTCGAAGCCGAAGATCTCGCCTCTGTATACTGCCTTCGTCACGAGCTTTCCGTTCTTGTTCCTTACATTCTCGAGACGATAATCGCCGGCATACTTTCTCGAAACCATCTGACTCCCAGCCGTCCGTTCTACATGCTTTTACACATATAAAACAGAAAACGCCCTTTTAGAATACAATAATTAAAGAGGTCTTTTCAACTGTCTCTCTCACATTTTGCAAATGCAGAGGAGAAATATCTTACTGTTAATTCTTTATCCATTAGACAATACCTCATCGGAGGGAGAGAAACAGAACAGACGGAGAACGCAAATTTATGCATTTTCTGCATATTCCGGAGACAAAAATAAGTGTAAAACGGATTTTTCTTCTTTGATTTTCAGCTTTCACGTAGTGTAAAATACCCTAAAAGAGGTGAAAAAGTGAGAATCCTGGTATTGGGCTCCGGCGCAAAGGATCATGCCGCTGTCTGGTGGTTGAGTCAAAGTACATTCATTTCAGAACTGTTCGTAGCACCCGGCACTCCGGGAACGGAGGACATCGCCACGAATCTTCCCGATACCGATCCCTCGGATCCAAAGTCCGTCTACAGAGCGGTAATCGACAACAGGATCGACATGGCCTTCATCGGAACGGAGGGTCCCCTCCTTGCCGGCGTCGTCGAATATCTGAGAGAGCGCGGCATCCCGTGCTGCGGAGCGACAAAGGAAGCGCTGAGACTCGAAAACGACAGGGCCTTCTCGAGAGCCTTTACAGAGAGGCACAACATCCCCGTTCCCGAGAATGCCGTCTTCAGAGAGAGTGAATCGCTTTCGGCATTTCTCGACGAGCATCCCGGCGTGAGATACACAATAAAATCAAATTCCATCACCCCGTCGAGAATAATGCTGTCATCGGCGCGGAAGGATCTCCTCTTGAACTTTGCAGAGCTTCTCTTCACAAAGGGTCCCATTCTCCTCGAGAACCATATCGAGGGACTTCATGCAACGGCGACGCTCTTTGTCGACAAGAACGGCTATCTCCTGCTTCCGATTGCCAACGAATATACTAATGTTTCGAAATCACAGGGAACACCGACGGGCGGTATGGGTGCAATAGCCCCCATCCCTCTCACAGACGAGGTGAAGGACCAGATAAGGACAAGGATCATCGAACCGACGCTCGAGGGCATGAGGGAGGAAGGCTTCGGCTACATGGGCGTTCTGACGCTCTCGATAATCATCACTGACGGGGGACCTGTTCTTGTGGACTATCATGTGCGTCTCAATGATCCCGCGACACAGGCCATGGTTCCTGTCATCAAGACCGATGTCATCGAGATAATGGAAGCGATGAAGGAAAACAGGGTAAGCTCCCTCAGACTCGAGACGAACAACATCGCAACAGTTGCCGTTGTTCTTGCCTCGAAGGGCTACCCTCTCGCTCCGGAGAAGGGAAACGAGATCGAGGGAATAACGAACGCATTCCTCATGGACACGGAAGACAAACCCCTCGTATTCATCGGCGCCGTCAGAAAGAACGATGACGGCAGATACTTCACCGACGGAGGACGGTGCATAACCGTTGTCGGAAGAGGATCGACATTCGAGGAAGCCAACGAACAGGCTTACACCCTCATAAAGGAGAAGAACTTTGCATCGCTCTGGTACAGAGACGACATTGGAAACAAGTTCTTCAACCAGTGAAAGACGAGCCTCCGACCGGAGGCTCTTTTATCAATGTGTTCTTCTGAATTCGTACATCAGGATTCCCGCCGCAACAGATACGTTGAGCGAGTCTATATGGCCCCGCATCGGAATCGAGACGATATAGTCGCAGTTCCTTCTCACGAGACTCGACATGCCCTCGCCTTCGCTTCCCATGACGATTGCGCTCCTCCCGGCGAACTTCTCCTCGTACGACGACGAGCCGTTCATGTCGGCGCCGTAGATCCAGAAGCCGTTGTCCTTGAGCGTCTTTATCTCGCGTGTGAGGTTTGTAACGACAGATAGCGGAACATACTGTGCCGCGCCCGAAGAGACCTTCACAACTGTCTCGTTCGCCTGCACCGACCGTCTCTCGGGAATGAGAACAAGGTCAGCACCGAACTGATCGGCCGAGCGCAATATAGCCCCCAGGTTATGCGGGTCGGTTATTCCGTCAAGGATGAGGACAAGTGCACCCTCGTCTTCCCCCAGTGACGAGCAGAATTCATCGACTGTCATCTCCTTCAGCCTCGAGGCACCGCGTCTGGGGCCTCCGAGATCCAAAAGAGCGCCTCTTAAATCGACGCCCTCCATCATGCGCCCCAGTTCATCCTTCCCCAGCTTCTTCACGGCAACCTTGCCTGTGAGAAGGGCCTCTCTCTCGAGAGCCTTCAGTTTATCTGAACCGTTACGCTGGAGGTAGAGCGTAGAGCCCGCCCCCGCCTTCTTCAAAGCTTCTTCGATGGCATGATAGCCGTAAACCTTTTCACCCATTGTCACCTCTCTCAGCTGTTAGTGAATGCAGTCGGTCTGGGAGTCTGTGTCGGAGAGAGCTCGGTATAGAGATCCTTCATTATCTTCTTCGCCTTGAGACCAAGTCTCTTCGGTATCTCGACATCTATCTTGAGATACATGTCCCCCCTCTGTCCGTTACGGATTGAGGGAACTCCCATTCCCTTGAGTCTCAGCATCTTACCCGGCTGTGTTCCCTCCGGGATATCGACCTTGATCTCCTTTCCGTCGAGAGTCGTCACCTGGATTGTATCACCGAGTGCAGCCTGCACAAACGAAATCGGAATCTGCAGATAGAGATCGTTGCCTTCCCTGACGAAGTATCTGTCGGGTCTGACGTTCACGACAAGCACCAGATCTCCGTTCGGGCCTCCGTTCTTTCCCGCGTCTCCCTTGCCCCTGAGCGTAAGCCTCGTGCCGTCGTCGCTTCCCGCAGGAATCGAGACGCTGAGTTTCTCGCTCTTTCTTACGCTTCCGCTTCCGTGACACTCAGAGCATGGGTTATCAACAACATAGCCGGTACCGCGGCATGAGCGGCATGTCTGCGCCATCTGGAAGAAACCTCCGCCGGAGACAGTCTGTCCCGAACCGCCGCAGGTAGGACATGTTCTTCTTCCCGTTCCGCCGCTTCCTTTGCAGGCAGGACACTGCTCGTCATGGGAGAAGGAGATTTCCTTCTTGCAGCCGAATGCGGCTTCCTTGAAATCTATGGTGATGTCATATCTGAGGGACTGACCCTGCATCGGGCCCGAGGAGGACCTTGAGCGCGACGAGCCGCTCCCGAAGAATGACGAGAAGATGTCCGAGAAACCTCCGGCTCCTCCGAAGAGATCTGAAAAATCCCTGTAGACATTCTGATAGCCGCCGCTTGCCGCACCGCCCATTCCGTCGACGCCTGCAAAGCCGAACTGGTCATATGCACTTCTCTTCTTCTGGTCGGAGAGGACCTCGTAGGCCTCACTGGCCTCCTTGAATCTCTCCTCGGCATCCTTGTCTCCCGGATGCGTATCGGGATGGTTGGCCATTGCAATCTTACGGTAGGCCTTCTTTATCTCCTCATCGGTGGCTCCCTTCTGCACACCGAGAACTTCATAATAATCACGTTTTGCCATAGTTACCCTATAATACACCACAAAGGCAGCACGTTGTTAAAGTGCTGCCTCAGGGGATTTCCCGTTTATTTCATTACTTTACTTCTTCGAAGCTAGCATCCATCGTGTCATCGTTGCCGCTCTGGGTGTTCTGACTCTCCGCACCGCCCTGGTAGGACTGGCCGCCGCCGTTGTTCTGTCCGGCATTCTGCTGTGCCTGCTGGCTTGCTTCGTAGACCTTCTGTCCGAGCTGCATTGAAGCACTCTGAACCTTCTCTGTGCCGCTCTTGATCTCCTCAGCGCTTGCATTTGCATTTGCGAGGATATCCTTGAGATTCTTCACAGCCTGCTCGATGTTGCTTCTCTCCTCGGGAGAGACCTTGTCGCCGTAATCCTTGAGGGCCTTTTCAGTTGCATAGATCGTAGTCTCGGCGTTGTTCTTAGCCTCGATTGTCTCTCTTGCCTTCTTGTCGTCCTCTGCATGAGCTTCAGCTTCCTTCACCATCTTGTCGATGTCGGCTTCGCTGAGTCCGGAGGAGGATTCGATTCTGATCTTCTGCTCCTTGCCTGTTCCGAGATCCTTTGCAGATACGTGAACAATACCGTTTGCATCGATATCGAATGTGACTTCGATCTGAGGTACCCCACGCGGTGCCGGTGCGATTCCTTCAAGGTTGAACATACCGAGTGTCCTGTTCTGGGAGGCAAGCTCTCTTTCACCCTGAAGTACGTGAATCGATACCGCTGTCTGGCCGTCGGATGCCGTGCTGAAGATCTGGCTCTTTCTTGTAGGAATAGTCGTGTTCCTCTCGATGAGCTTTGTCGTTACTCCTCCGAGTGTCTCGATACCCAGTGAAAGCGGAGTTACATCGAGAAGGAGGACATCCTTGACATCACCCTTGAGAATACCGCCCTGGATGGAAGCGCCGACTGCGACGACTTCATCGGGGTTGACACCCTTGTGGGGTTCCTTGCCGAAGAGCTTCTTCACCTCTTCCTGTACCATCGGGATCCTTGTCGAACCGCCGACGAGAACGACTTCGTCGATATCTGCTGCCGTAAGACCTGCATCCCTGAGTGCGTTCATGCACGGTACCTTTGTCTTCTCGACAAGAGGCTCGATCATCTGCTCGAACTTAGCTCTCGTGAGCTCCTTCTGCAGGTGCTTGGGTCCTGTTGCATCGGCTGTGATGAACGGAAGGTTGATGGTTGTCTGAGTCGAGGAGGAGAGAGTGATCTTAGCCTGCTCTGCAGCTTCCTTGAGTCTCTGGAGTGCCATCTTGTCAGCTGTGAGGTCGATTCCGTACTCCTTCTTGAAGTCCGATACGAGCCAGTCGATGATGACCTGGTCGATGTTGTCTCCGCCGAGGTGAGTATCACCATTGGTGCTCTTTACCTCGAAGACACCGTCACCGAGTTCGAGAATCGAAATATCGAATGTGCCGCCGCCGAAGTCGTAGACTGCGATCTTCTCTTCCTTATTCGAATCCTTGCCGAATCCGTAAGCGAGAGCTGCAGCTGTAGGCTCGTTGACGATTCTCTTTACATCGAGTCCCGCGATCCTTCCTGCATCCTTTGTTGCCTGGCGCTGAGCGTCGTTGAAGTATGCAGGAACTGTGATGACTGCTTCCGTTATCTCTTCGCCGAGGAAATCCTCAGCTGTCTTCTTCATCTTCTGGAGGACGATTGCGGAAATCTCCTGAGGAGAATAAAGCTTGCCGTTGATGTCGATCTTTATCTCGTCGTTTGCCCCGCAGGTAACCTTGTAGGGAACCATTTTGATCTCCTCGGCCACCTCATGGTACTTTCTTCCCATGAATCTCTTGATGGAATAGATGGTGTTGGTCGGGTTTGTGACCATCTGGTTCTTTGCCGGCTTTCCGACAAGACGCTCGTCGCCCTTGAATGCCACTACACTCGGGGTTGTTCTGTCGCCTTCGCTGTTTGCGATGACGCTGGGCTCGTTACCGTCCATGACTGCAACGCAGCTGTTTGTTGTTCCAAGGTCAATACCTATAATCTTTCCCATATTCTTAATCTCCAATATTAACTTTCAAGTTTCATTAAATGATGAATTCCTTCATCAGTGAGTAAAATAATAAAAGTGGTTTGAATCGTCAAATTATTCTTATTATTTCTTTTCACTCTTTCGGCTTAGCTACAAAAACCTTCGCTGTGCGGAGAACCTTGCCGTGGAGAAGCCATCCCTTGGAGCACTCCGTGGCCACCTCCTCCTTTTCGATTCCCTCCTTCTCCTGGACGCCGTAAGCCTCCATCGTGTTGGGATCGTAGGCCGTTCCGGGCGCGGATGAGATCATCTCGAGGCCCCAGTTCTGCTTCAATATCTGAAGAAGGTGGTCCTTCACCATGATGACACCCTTCTTGAATGCCTCGGTATCATCTGAGGACTCGGCGGCATCGATTGCACGAGAGAAGTTGTCGAGGGGCTCTAAAAGGTCCGAGATAAGGCTCTCGTTGGCATACCTGACGGCATTCTCCTTGTCCGCTCTCAGCCTCTTCTTGTAGTTTTCGGTATCTGCAGCGCGCCTGAGGTCATCTTCCTTCATCTTTACGATGGTCTCTTCGAGCTCCCGGATCCTGCTCTTAAGAGTTTCAACCTCATCGGCCTTCTCCTCTTCCTTCTCTAGAGTCTCTACATCTTCGGCCTCTACGCTCTCGACCTCTTCCGGCAGATCTTCCGCTTCTGTCGTCGTCTTCTTCTCTTCTTCAGCCATTATATTCTTTCCTTTTTCTTTTTTCTTCTTCATTGTTAAATGTCCTACCGGCGGACCCCCCGGGGCTTGCCCCGTGGGAGGAGCCGGATAATTACTGATGCAGTGAAAGGTGCATCACCTTGTCTATATCAATCCCTTCTAAAGGGGAGTTTACATAACCTCTCCTCAAGCCCGCAGGCTATCGGAGAGTGGAGATAAAATGCCTTTAAGGCCCGCTTCTCCTGCGGTAACGGAGTCGAGCTCCGGCGTCCTTCGCCAAGGTTACGGGAGGTTTAGAGCCCGCATCACCCTGTACCCATCAGAACTGTTTAAACACGGACCGTAGAGCGAAGGGCTAGGAC
>CAVACS010000021.1:0-23563 GCA_963587105.1 Anaerovoracaceae bacterium
TTGCACAATAGAATTCCGCCAACTTGCACAACAAAAACTCGCCAACTTGCACAATAGAATTCCGCCAACTTGCACAACAAAAACTCGCCAACTTGCACAATAGAATTCCGCCAACTTGCACAACAAAAACTCGCCAACTTGCACAATAGAATTCCGCCAACTTGCACAACAAAAACTCGCCAACTTGCACAATTGAAGTTGATGTTTTTAATAACATTATGTAAGATATAAAAATAAGAGGTGTTGTATTGTGGAAGGTTATAGAAAAAGGATTGCCGATGATATACTGCAGAAGAAGCTCGAATCTAAAGGTGCCGTTCTGATAGAGGGACCGAAGTCCTGTGGAAAGACGACAACCGCAGAAATGAAAGCCTCCAGCATCATCTACATAAACGATCCCAAACATTTTGAGCAGAATATTATTCTCTCCGAGATCGATCCTGAAGCCCTTTTAGCGGGAGACTCCCCGAGGCTTATCGACGAGTGGCAGCTTGCCCCTAAACTTTGGGATGCCGTGCGTTTTTCTGTCGATCACAGAAGAAAATTCGGTCTTTACATTTTAACAGGTTCTTCCGTTCCGGCCGACACTGATCAAATACATCACACCGGGACAGGCCGCTTCAGCTGGATGAAGATGCGCCCTATGAGTCTCTTTGAATCCGGAGAATCTACAGGAGATGTCTCACTGGCAGATCTGTTTTCTAATCCGCAATGCACTGTCAGGGGAAATTCATCTCTATCTCTGGATGATGTTGCATTTCTTATATGCAGAGGAGGATGGCCTCTTGCACTCGATGTACAAAGGGATGTGGCGTTGAGACAGGCTCTCGATTATGTGGATGCCATAATTGAAGAAGACATTTCGAAAGTTGACGGGATAAAGAAAAACAGCTCGCTTGTGAGACGTCTTATGAAATCACTTGCAAGAAACCAGGGCGCCCAGGTTACGATAGAGACACTCGTTGATGATATAGGTGGCAATGAATTAATGGAGTCTTCCAGAAATACGCTTTCATCTTATATTGCAGCATTGAAGAAGATTTTCGTTATTGAAGATATGGAGGCATGGAATCCCAACCTCAGGTCAAAGACTGCTATAAGAACATCCGACACGAGATATTTCATTGATCCGTCGATTGCGACGGCTTCACTGCGACTTGGACCGGGAGACCTTATCTCCAATCTTGAAACGATGGGATTCTTGTTTGAAACTCTTGCCGTACGGGATCTTAGAGTCTATGCGGAAGCATTTGATGCCGATGTTTATCACTACCGGGATAAAACAGGTCTTGAATGTGATGCCGTCATTCATTGTCGCAACGGTAAATACGGCCTTGTTGAAATCAAACTCGGCGGTATGGGAAATATTGAAAATGGTGCCGGATCTCTCAAGAAGCTTGCATCCCGTATTGACACGGAAAAGATGAATGCTCCCTCGTTCCTTATGGTTCTTACGGCAGTGGGTAACATGGCATACAGGCGTCCTGACGGTGTTATTGTTGTGCCGGTCGGGGCTTTGAAAAACTGAGCTCGGGGCAGGCTCAAGTTGAGTCTGAATGAAAACTGCTCTTTACTCCCGCCTGCATTTCAGGATCAGAATCTGCTTTCTGAGTTTTGCAAAACCCCTGTATCTTCCTATTATCGACTGCTGTGATCAGCTTTGGCTTGACGCTATCTGCAGCACGTCCATCGGACAGACAAGGGTGCACTTTCCACATGCGATGCACTTACCGGACTCTTTTGTTATCGGGGAGGTGACCATAACGTGAACGGGGCATACTTCACGGCATTTTCCGCACCCTGTGCAGAGTTTCCGCTCTATCGTCCAGACGCCGGATGGAAGCTGTTTGATGGCTCCTGTCGGACATACTGTTGCACATTTACCGCACTGGAGGCATACCACAGGCTTCCATTCTCCCTTCTTCTCCTCGATTCTGAGCGCGCTGTAGCGTCTGTCCTTCTCCTTGTAGAACATCTCTGAACATGCTCTGACGCACTCGAGGCAGCCTATGCACCTCTTATCGGGATTGACAAAAAGCCTCTTTCCCTTTGCCAGAATCTTCTTTCCGCTCGGACGGATAAGGTATGGTGTGCTTTCGAGTGGAAGGACGTGATGGAGTACATGGTCCCAGTGGTAGTATGCATTGCTGATGGCAGGTGCTGTCGGGATGGATGTGATCTCTCCGATTCCTATTGCGCCGTTCGATATTCCGAGACCGGGCTTTTCGACAATAATTGACGTTATCTTCGGAAGCTCGTCTGCTCTGAAGAGTCCGAGGGATCCGTACTTCTCGACGGGCCTGCAATTCTCGACGCGGTAGCGCTCCCTCAGGGCATAGCCCATTCCCATTACGACGCCGCCCTCAATCTGGCCCTCGACATTCGTCGGATTTATGGCACGTCCTACATCGTGAGCCGCAACCATCTCCTGTATTGTACCGTCATCATTGAGGATACAGAGCTGTGTAGCATAGCCGTAGGCGACATGGCTGACGGGGTGGGGGACGGGGGATCCGAGCTTATCGGTTTTTGCCAGGTACTCTGCAAAGAACTCCTCGCCCTCCATCTCCTCGAGACTCTTCTTTTCGAGTGCTTCCTTCAGCATGACGGCGGCTCTTCTTGCAGCCTCGCCTGTGACTGTGGTGTGCCGGCTTCCGCTTGTAGTGCCGCTGTCGGGGTCGTCTGTCGATGCCTTCTCGACTTCGATAAGATCCTCATCGAGTCCTGTGATATCTGCTGTGATCATCTTGAGGACAGTCCAGAGTCCCTGCCCGATACAGGAGCCTGCGGAGTGGATATGAACCCTTGTGTCCTTTACGACGAGCTTCACTCTTCCCCAGTCGGGAAGTCCCACGCCGACGCCGGCATTCTTCATTGCACACGCAATGCCCTTTATCTTTGCCTTCTCGTACTTGTCTCTGACGGCAAGGAGTGTCTCGACAAGTCCTGTCGACTTATCGGCTATCTGGCCGTTCGGGAGCTCCTGTCCCGGCCTTATGGCGTTGAGGTATCTGATATCCCATTCGCTTATTCCGACCATGCGTGCAAGAGAGTTAAGCATGTTCTCGATACCGAAGCAGGTCTGCGTGACGCCGAAGCCGCGGAAGGCTCCCGCAGGGGGATTGTTGGTGTAGTATGCATAGCCGTCGATCTTGAAGTTCTGATAGTTATATGGTCCGGATGCATGGGTGCATGCCCTCTCGAGCACAGGGCCCCCGAGGGACATATAGGCTCCCGTATCTGCAACGACCTTTGCCCTTACGCCCTGTATTCTTCCCGTTCTGTCGACTCCGACTGTGAAGTCCATCTCCATGGGATGGCGCTTGGGGTGGAAGAGAATGGACTCTGCGCGTGTGAGCTTCATCTTCACAGGACGTTTCAGGAGGTATGCGGCAAGTGCCGAAAGGTGCTGTACAGTCACGTCCTCCTTTCCCCCGAAGCCGCCTCCGACGAGGCAGTTTCTGACTTCGACCTTGTCAAACGACAGCCCGAGGAAGGGAGCTGTCTCATGCAGCGTGTCATAGACGCCCTGGTCTGTGGAGTATATCGTCACCCCGTCGTCTCCCTTCGGAAGGGCGAGTGCACACTCGGGCTCCAGAAATGCGTGTTCGGTAAACGGTGTCGAGAAGTGTGCAGAGTAGACGTAGTCGCTTTTCAGAATAGCCTCATCTGCATTTCCTCTCGAGACATGCTTCTCGACAGCAAGGTTTCCGGGGGTGTTCTCGTGAACGAGCGGCGAGCCTTCCTTCATTGCCTCGGCGGGACTATCGACAAAGGGAAGGGGTTCGTATTCGACCTTCACAAGCTTCTTCGCCCTTTCTATATCCTCGATGGTCTCACCCACGACGAGTGCAACGGGGTCGCCGAGAAAGCGTGTTATCTCCCCCACGTCGACTATTGCATTCCAGTCCTTGGAGATGTGGCCGACAACCTTGTTTCCCGGAACATCCTTTGCCGTGAATATTCTCACGATTCCCGGTGCTTTCTCCGCCTGGGTTATATCGAGAGAGAGAATCTTCGCACGGGGGTATCTGCTGCGGACACATGATGCGTGAAGCATTCCGGGAAGATATAAATCATCGGGATAGATCCCAGTTCCCGTGACCTTCTCCCTGACGTCGACTCTGTGTACGCGTTCTCCGATTCTCCACTTGACACTGCCTTTTTTTATTACATCCTCGCCCCTCAGGATCTCTGCGGCAATCTCGACAGCCTTCACGATCTTTACATAGCCCGTGCAGCGGCAGATGTTGTTTCTTATGGCGTGCCTTATTTCCTTTTCTGTTGGATTGAGATTCTTATCGAGGAGGGCCTTTGCACACATCACCATGCCTGGGATGCAGAAGCCGCACTGGACGGCACCCGCTTCTCCGAATGCATATGTATAGATGTCCTTCTCTTCGTCTGTCAGGCCTTCTGTTGTAAGAACAGTCCTGCCGTCTACGCTTCCTGTTGTGTGCGTACATGCCTTGACAGCTTCGCCGTCGATGACGATGGTGCATGTTCCGCATGCCCCCTCGCTGCATCCGTCCTTGACGGAGGTCAGTCTCAGTTCGTCCCTGAGATATCTCAGGAGACTCATATTCTTTTCAACAACTACCGGTTTCCCATTAACAATAAACGAAGACATTCTGAATACGCTCTCCTCTATGACTTCAGTGCATAAAAAGGAGGTCCCTTAGCTTCTGTCTGGCTCTGGCAGCGGTCTGTGATACCAACCCTCTTCTAATTCTCTCGGGGATTGAGCCTTTTGTAAAGCAATATTATCACTCGAATCTTACAACAAGTTCCTTTTTGTCAGTCTCCAGGTGTTTATACTTCACACCCGCTGCATCGAACATCCTCCTCGAGGCACGCGAGGCATCGCTGTCACGGTATTTGTCAGAGAGGTAATAGACTTCCCTGATCCCGCTCTGTATTACGGCCTTTGCACATTCGTTGCAGGGAAAGAGTGCGACGTAGAGTGTCGCCCCCCTGAGGCGTGCTGGATCGCATGAATTGAGGATTGCATTGAGCTCGGCATGGCATACGTAGGGGTACTTGGTCTGTGACCAGTCGCCGGTGCGTGCCCACGGCAGGTCATCGTCGCTGCATCCCGAGGGAAAGCCGTTATAACCCACACCGATGATCTTCCTGTCCGAAGATACGATGCATGCCCCCACCTGTGTGTTGGGGTCCTTGCTTCTCATTGAAGAGAGCACGGCCACTCCCATGAAGTATTCGTCCCAGCTGATGTAGTTCTGTCGTTTGTCGCTCATGTGTAACTCCTTTTTCCCATTATACAGAAGAAGGAAGGGAAGGGAAGAAGAAAAGTTCAACTTCCCCTTTCTCCTTTCCTTATATTATCATTATTGCCAAAGGGGACAGAATGAGCAGACTTACGAAGCTTGCACTTGAACAGTCACTGAAGAACCTTCTTCTCAAGAAGAGCCTGTCGCACATTACGGTTACGGACATAACCGAGGAGTGCGGAATAAGCAGGATGACATTCTACTATCATTTCAAGGATGTATATGACCTTGTCGAATGGTCATGCCGTGAGGATGCATCGCGGGCCTTGGAGGGCAAGAAGCACTACGACAACTGGCAGGAGGGCTTTCTCCAGATATTCGAGGCCGTGAAGGAGAACAAGCCCTTCATACTCAACGTCTATCACTCCGTCAGCAGGGAGCAGATCGAAAACTATCTTTTCTCACTCACATTCGACCTTCTGAAGGGCGTTGTTGACGAGGAGGCAAAAGGGATGGTTGTGAGAGAAGAGGACAAAATGTTCATTGCCAACACCTACAAATACGCCTTCGTCGGCGTCATGCTCGAATGGATCAGTCACGATATGCTCCGCGATCCGAAAGAGATCATCGCCGATCTCGATAAGGTTATCAGAGGGGGCTTTAGGAGCGCACTCGAGCGCTTCCGGGTCGGCTGATTTTCTTACACTTTGCCGTCTTTGATTAAAAACT
The DNA here is from genome assembly GCA_963587105.1 of Anaerovoracaceae bacterium. GTDB lineage: Bacteria > Spirochaetota > Spirochaetia > Sphaerochaetales > Sphaerochaetaceae > Ornithospirochaeta. The sequence goes on from CAVACS010000021.1 coordinate 5,961, forward strand.
GAACAAGAGGCTGAAGTTGTAAATTTGCTCCTCCGGTTTTTCCTGTTATCAATTGGGTAACAAGAGAAAACATTATCTGGAGGAAATAAGATATGTATTATTCAAGCGGTAACTATGAAGCGTTCGCACGCCCGAAGAAGCCCGAAGGCGTCGACAGGAAGTCTGCCTACATCGTAGGAAGCGGACTCGCGGCTCTCACAGCAGCGTGCTATCTCGTAAGAGACGGCCAGATGAAGGGTGAGAGGGTTCACATCCTTGAGAAAGGATTCACGGCAGGCGGAGCATGCGACGGCTGGAAGTTCGAGAACGTCGGCTATGTAATGCGCGGCGGCAGGGAGATGGACAACCACTTCGAAGTAATGTGGGACCTCTTCAGGTCAATCCCGTCAATCGAGACCGAGGGCGTGAGTGTACTCGACGAGTACTACTGGCTGAACAAGGAAGACCCCAACTACTCGCTCTGCAGGGCGACTGTGAACAGAGGAGAGGATGCTCACACAGACGGCAAATTCGACATCTCGGACAAGGGCGCCATGGAGATCATGAAGCTCTTCTTCACCCCCAACGAGGAACTCCAGGACAAGAAGATCACGGACTACTTCGATGACGAAGTTCTCTCTTCCAACTTCTGGCTCTACTGGAGGACGATGTTCGCATTCGAAAACTGGCACAGTGCTCTCGAAATGAAGCTCTATATCCAGCGCTTCATTCATCATATCGGGGGACTTCCGGATTTCAAGGCTCTCAGATTCACGAAGTACAACCAGTATGAATCGATGATTCTTCCGATGGTGAAGTATCTCGAGAAGAGAGGCGTTGTCTTCCATTACGGCGTACAGGTTGTGAATGTCGAGTTCGACTGCACTGCAAAGAAGAAGGTCGCGAAGAGAATAGACGTCATCGCAGACGGAAAGAAGGACGCTATCGACCTCACGGAGAACGACCTTGTATTCATCACCAACGGCGGCTGCGTCGAGAACTCCACGATGGGAAGCCAGAACGAGAAGGCTGAATTCAATACCGAGATCAAGGAAGGCGGCGGCTGGGATATGTGGCGTAAGATAGCCCGCCAGGATCCCTCCTTCGGTCACCCGGACAAGTTCATCCACAATCCCGAGGAGACGAACTGGATGAGTGCGACAGTCGAGACTCTCGATGACAGGATCCTTCCTTATATAAGGAACATCTGTAAGCGTGATCCTCTCTCGGGAAAGGTAGTCACAGGCGGTATCGTGACAGTCAAGGATTCCTCATGGCTCATGAGCTGGACTATCAACCGTCAGCCCCAGTTCAGAGAGCAGCCCAAGGACCACTGCCTTGTCTGGGTCTATTCGCTCTTCACAGATAAGAACGGCGACTATATCAAGAAACCGATGAGGGAATGCACAGGAAAGGAAATCTGCCAGGAGTGGCTCTATCATCTTGGAGTGCCGGAGAGTCAGATCGAGGAGCTTTCTTCAAAGAGTGCGAATACAGTGCCCGTCATGATGCCGTACATCGACGCATTCTTCATGCCGCGCTCCTACGGCGACAGACCCGACGTCGTCCCCGAAGGCGCAGTCAACTTTGCATTCCTCGGCCAGTTTGCCGAGACGAAGAGGGATACAATCTTCACAACCGAGTATTCGATGAGAACCGGTATGGAGGCTGTCTATACACTTCTCAATATCGACAGGGGTGTCCCGGAGGTATGGGGAAGCGTCTACGATATCAGAGCTCTCCTTGATGCTTCCGTCAAGCTCAGAGACGGAAAGAAGCTTACAGACATGCAGTTCAACTGGGTCGAGCGCTTTGCTCTCAAGAAGGTAATGGAGAAGATAAAGGGAACCGACATCGAGAAGATTCTCAAGGCTTATTCTGTAATCTGACCTTCTGGGTAATACTACTTTTCGGACCTGTTTCCATATGGAGGCGGGTCCGCTTCTTTTCAGAAAGCGGGAATGATGCATTGGTGCCGCATGTATTCATGCCTTCGCCTCAGAAAAGGGAATGCCATGGCGGATGCATACCGGGGGAGCGTGAAGGTGAGGGGAGGAATTCTCTCTAATTTCGTATACATGTTGTCGCTCATCGTCGGAAAGGACAAGCCTCTTTTTTATCTACAAGGTTGATTTGGCTCTTCGGAAATGAAGGCAATAGAAAATCCCCCCGTAGACCGGAGGGACTTGTGTTCTTTCTTTTTTCTCTTACACAACAACCTGGAAGCCGTTGAGAAGAGGAGAGATAGTCTCCATCATGCTCGGGACGACTGCAAGGAGAACGCCTGCTGCAACTGCACTTCCGATGACGCCTGATACGTTCGGGCCCATGGCATGCATGAGAAGGAAGTTCTGTGTGTCTGCTTCCTGACCGACCTTGGATGCGACTCTCGCTGCCATAGGTACTGCAGATACACCTGCCGCACCGATGAGCGGGTTGATCGGGTGCTTGGGATCAAGCTTGTTCATGAGCTTGCCGAGAAGAACACCGCCTGCTGTTCCGAAACCGAATGCGACAGCACCGAGTAAGAGGATACCGAGTGTCTCGAGGTTGAGGAACTTGTCAGCAGCCATCTTGGATCCGACCGAGAGGCCGAGGAAGATGGTGACTGTGTTCATGAGAGCGTTGCTCATCGTGTCTGCAAGTCTTCCCAGTACTCCGCATTCCTTTGCGAGGTTACCGAACATGAGGGCACCCATGAGAGGTACTGCCGACGGAAGGAGGATACCGCAGAGTGTGATTACAAGGATCGGGAAGATGATCTTTTCAGCCTTCGAAACCGGGCGCAGCTGCTGCATTCTGATCTTTCTCTCGTCGAGTGTTGTCAGAGCCTTCATGATAGGGGGCTGGATGACAGGCACGAGAGCCATGTAGGAGTAAGCCGCGACTGCGATGGATCCGAGGTAGCTCGGAGCAAGACGTGATGTCACATAGATGGCCGTAGGACCGTCAGCACCGCCGATGATACCGATTGAGGAAGCAACGTTGAGTGTGAAGTTGATTCCCGGGATGTATGCAAGAACGACTGCACCGATGAGGGCCATGAAGATACCAAGCTGAGCTGCAGCACCGAGAAGGAGTGTCTTCGGGTTTGCGATGAGCGGGCCGAAGTCCGTCATTGCACCGACGCCCATGAAGATGAGGACGGGGAAGAGTCCCGATTCGATACCTGCATCGTAGAGGATCTTGATGAAGCCTGTAGCCGCGAACGAGCTGTTCGGGTCAACGCCTGCAATATATGCAAGAGGGATGTTCGATAGGATACAGCCCATTCCGATCGGAACGAGGAGCAGGGGCTCGAAACCCTTCTTTATAGCGAGATAGAGGAGAAGGAAGCCGACAAGAATCATGACGGCCATTCCCCAGCCTTTTTCTTCCGTTATGAAGCCGTAGATACCTGTTGAGTACCAGAGCTGAACAAAACCATTAAGAATATCTGACATACGTAATCCTTATGCAATAACCATGATGAGGTCACCAGCCTGGAGCTGATCGCCCTGGTTGACAGAAATAGATGCGACTGTGCCGGCTGTAGGAGAATAGATTTCATTCTCCATCTTCATAGCTTCCATGACACAGAGAACCTGGTCCTTTGCAACCTTGTCGCCGACCTTGACTTCGAATCTCAGAAGGAGTCCGGGCATCGGAGCGGAGACCTCAGCGCCTTCTGCCGCCTCGGCTGCTGCAGGAGCTTCTTCTGCTGCAGGTGCTGCCTCTTCGACAACTTCCTCCGTAACTTCTTCCACGACTTCCTCTGTCTCTTCGACGCTGCCGCCGATAGTCATTAAGACGTCACCAGCCTGGAGCTGATCGCCCTGCTGAGCAGTAATCGAGGAGATTACGCCGTCGCACGGAGCATAGATCTCGTTCTCCATCTTCATAGCTTCCATGACACAGAGAACCTGGTCCTTCTTGACCTCTTCTCCGACCTTGACTTCGAATCTGAGAGCGAGGCCCGGCATCGGAGCTACGACTTCTGTGCTTCCTGTTGCCTTGACGACCTTCTTGACAGTCTTTGTTTCTACAGCCCTGGGTTCTGCTGATGCAGAGGGTGTGTGGATTCCGTCGACTACCGAGAGAGGATATTCCTTTCCGTTAACGACAGCCTTGTCACCTGCGATCTTTACGCCGTAAGCCTTGCCGCCGACTGTGACTGTGTACTCGCCGTTTCCACCTTTCTTCGAAGGAGCTGCAGGCGCAGCCTTCGGAGCTTCCTGAGCCATCTGGCTCTTGAGTCTGACGCCGTTGACCTTGGCCTTTCCTGTGAGATAGAGGATTCCCTTCTCCTTGCATGCACCTGCAATGAAGATGTTCTCGTCTGTGAGAGGAAGGTTCTCCTTCTCGAGCATAGCCTTTGCAGCCTCGACTCCCTTCTTGGGATCTCTGTCGTTGATATCTACAACCTTTTCTGTCGTAGGTTCGAGATGAAGCTGCTCGGATGCGAGCTTCACAACTTCCGGATCGGGAGCGACGGGAGTCTTTCCGAAGTAGCCGAGAACCATCTTTCCGTAGCCTTCAGCAAACTTCTTCCAGGGCCCGAACATGACGTTGTTGAATGCCTGCTGGAAATAGAACTGGCTCACAGGTGTGACCGATGTGCCGAAGCCGCCCTTTGCAACTGTTTCGCCCATAGCCTCGACGATCTGAGGATACTTGTCCATGAGGTTGTTGTCTCTGAGCATCTGTGTGTTTGCCGTGAGAGCGCCGCCGGGAAGCGGGAAGAACGGGATTTCGGGGTTGACCATCGTTGCCTCGGGAGGAAGGAAGTAGTCAGCCATGCACTCCTCGAATACCTTCTCAGCCTTCTTGACCTTCTCGATGTCGATATCGAGGGTGTAGTCAGTGCCTCTGAGAGCGTGCCACATCGTGATGATGTCGGGCTGGCATGTTCCGCCTGATACGGGGCTCATGGAGAGGTCGATCTGGCTTGCGCCTGCCTCGATGGCAGCCCAGTACTGCTGGATCGATACGCCTGCTGTCTCGTGTGAGTGGAATACGATGTTCATATTCGGACCGACGAGCTTGCGTGCTCTCTTGATAGTCTCGTAAACGTTGTGAGGAGTCGATGTACCGGAAGCATCCTTGAAGCAGAGAGAATCGAACGGGATCTTTGCAGCGAGGATTTCCTTGAGGATCCTTTCATAGAAGTCGGGGTTGTGTGCGCCCTTGACTCCCTCGGGGAGGGACATCATCGTGATGGTGACTTCGTGCTTGAGGCCTGCGTCATGGATTGCATTTCCGCTGTCGATGAGGTTGTTTACATCGTTGAGTGCATCGAAGTTCCTGATTGTTGTTATACCGTGCTTCTTGAAGAGCTGGGCATGGAGCTTGATCATATCTCTCGGCTGGGAGTCGAGACCGACGATGTTGACACCGCGTGCAAGTGTCTGGAGGTTGGCATCCGGACCTGCGACTCTTCTGAACTCATCCATCATGTCGAATGCATCTTCGTTGGTATAGAAGTAGAGCGCCTGGAATCTTGCGCCGCCGCCTGCTTCGAAATGTCTTATGCCTGCTTCCTTGGCAGCAGCAACCGCCGGCATGAAATCCTTGGTGAAAACACGTGCGCCGTATACGGACTGGAAGCCGTCTCTGAACGCCGTACACATGAAGTTGATTTTTTTCTGAGCCATTTAATTCCTTCCTTTGTCGAGAGAAGCGGCAATAGCCACTGCAATCTTCTCGTCATCGTTAGATTTTGCTACTGTTGCAGGTTTAGCAGCGACCTTCTTCTTCGGTTCTTCCGCCGGTGCATTATTCCCGACAATCTTTGACATCAGCTTTATCGAGTAGATGAGTATTGTGAGGAAAATGAAGACGACGATCATACCGAGGAACATTAAGATAATACCGTCCTTGAGCTGTGCACTCAGATATGCACTGGGCAGATTTTCTAGTAATGTCAACATTTATTTTCGTCTCCTAAACTGGAAAATAGATTTTGCTGTATTCTACCAAATAACAACTGTTAAATTCAACAGTCGGGAAGGAATGTAAACGTTTTTTAATCTTTTCATAATTGTACCTTAATCCTGCCGGTACCTCCTGCCGTTAAATTGATTGACCTTTCTCTTTGGATTATTATATTCACCATTGGAGTTGAAAAATGGAAAACACAGAGAAAAGCGAGTACGATCTTCAGACTGAAAGAATAGACAGCAGGATGGCACAGATATCGAGAAAGATAGTCGTCATGTCGGGAAAAGGTGGAGTGGGCAAGACCACGGTAGCCGTGAACCTTGCCTTCGCCCTCAGCGAAATGGGAAAGAAGGTGGGCATCCTTGACTGCGATATCCACGGGCCGAACGTTGCGAAGATGCTCGGCGTGAAGGACGCTGAAATCTTCTCCTCTGACGGACAGACTATGTATCCTGTGACGGCGAAGAACGGAATCGAGGTCATGAGCCTTGCCTTTGCGCTTCCCGATCCCGACGACGCCGTAATCTGGCGCGGGGCCATGAAGATGGGCGTCATCAGACAGTTTCTGGGCGACACGGAGTGGGGAACGCTTGACTATCTCATTATCGACACACCTCCCGGAACGGGGGACGAGCAGCTCACTGTCGTTCAGTCCATCAAGGACATAACGGGGGCTGTTATCGTCACGACACCGCAGGAAGTGGCGATCCTTGATTCCAGAAGAAGCGTGACCTTTGCACGTAAGTGCGGTCTTCCCATCATAGGTGTCATCGAGAATATGTCGGGACTGAAGTGTCCGGAGTGCGGCACTGAAATCCCGGTATTCGGAAAGAACGGCGGCAGGAACATGGCTCTCGAGATGAATACGCCTTTTCTGGGGGCAATCCCGATGGAAATCGACCTTATGAAGAGCGAGGACAGCGGAGAGGAATGGATTAAAGATACCACTCATCCGTCGGCTGAGGCTCTCGTCGCCATTGCCGACAAGCTCGAGAACGGCGATGCATGTACGACAGGGCGTGAGATGAACTATCTCGGCTCATCCTCGTGCTCACCGGAGGCATGTGCTCACTGCACATCTGACTGCTCGAGCAGGAAGGGCTGATGAAAAGAGACGAAGAACTATTATGGAATACCGGGGAGAAGAGAAGGGTCTTCACTTCTCCCGTTCTGAGCGTCGACCTCTCAGAAAGAACCCATGGAGAAAGAAAGGGGGAATTTGTGACTCTCTCTCTTCCGGACTGGGTTTCCATCATTCCCTGGACAAGGGATGAGAGGGGTGTTCCAGTATTTCTGATGGAGAGACAGTACAGGCATGGAAGCGAGAGTGTAACCATAGAGTTTCCCGCGGGTTTAACAGAAGATGGCGAGAGTCCTCTCGAGGCTGCAAGGCGTGAACTGAGGGAGGAGACAGGGATGGAAGCAGAGCTTACCGAACTTGCGTCATTCAATCCCAACCCGGCGTTCATGACGAACAGACAGACCTTCTTCCTTGCGACCGGTCTCAGAAGAACGGGGGAGCAGGAGCTGGATGAGAACGAGGAGATAGAGCTTCTCTATCTTCCTGTCGAGGATGTAATAAGAAAGATGGGGAAGGGAGAGTATTCGAACGGAATCATGCTTTCTGCACTTTTCGCCTTCATGAGGGAAGCGGAGAAAAGACCTGAACTGAGGAGAATTATCCATGAGTAGAAGAATTTCAATTCTGGCAGCAGCACTTATTGCACTGGTATTTCTTACCGGCTGTGCGACGACAGAGAAAAAAGAAGATGTGTCGTACATCACCGTGACGGCTTCGAGCACAGTTGCCGTCAAGGCCGACACGGCATCGTTCACGATTACAGCCGAGGCATTGGAGAGCACGACGGAAGAAGCGAGAAACGCCTCGAGTGCAATGGTCGAGGAGGCCGTGAAGATTCTCAAGGACGAATTCGGGATCACGGAGGAAGAGATCACGACGGACTACATGAATATAAGTCCGTACTATCAGTGGCTCGACAGCGGCCGCACGCTGATGGGGCAGAAGGCGACACAGACGCTGACCATCAGGCTCAGAAACGACATCGACAAGGCCGGCAGAGTCTACGACAGACTCAGCGTACTCGACGGCATTTCGATTTCCTCTATCTCGTATTCCAAGAGCGATACGAGCCTGGAGGAGGCCGCTGCACGTGAGTGGGCTATGAAAAACGCCGCTCAGAAGGCTGAGGACTATGCACGGGGAGCATCCCTCACTGTCGGTAAGGTTATATCTATAAGCGAAGGATCATCGGACTATTCGTATTCATATGCAAACAGCAAGGTGATGATGCTTGAAGCGGCAGCGAGTGCAGAAGACAGCTATTCTTCGACTACATACTATGCCGGCTCGCTCTCTGTCAGCGCAACGGTTACTGCAGTATTCGAACTGAACTGAATCGGGTAACGAAAAAAGAAGGGCCTTCCGGGATAATCCTTTCCGGAGGGCCTTTTTCTACTCTGTAAGTGCTTTGAGAATCTCCTCGAAGCCCCTCGCCGATTTTGTAAGCTCCTCTATCTCGATGTATTCATCCCTGACGTGCGCCAGGCTCTCGAGAGAGGGGCCGTAGCCGATTGTCGGAATATTCTTCTCTCCGCAGAAGTGGCTGCCGTTCGTGCAGAACGAGAAGTGTGATATCTTCGTCCCGATTCCCGCTTTTTCGAGAGCTCCGAGCGCCTTCTGTACAAGCTCGCTCTTCTCGTCGACTTTCCACGCCGGGTAGTACCTCTTTGCCTTTATCACGGCACCAGTCCAGCACTTTGCTTCTCCATCCCTTATGTAGCACTTTGCCTTTATCCCGGGGTCCTTCGCCGCTGCTCTCTCTATTGCTTCATTGACAGACGAGAGTATCGTCTCCTCTGTCTCTCCGACGAGGGTCCGGCGGTCGAATGTTGCGATGCACTTCGATGGAACGACTGAGGATCCGGGATAGGGAGAGGACTTGATGTCGGTCAGCTCGAGTATGCCCTTCCCCAGAAGCGGATCTTCTTTCGGAACGATTGCTCTGATCTCCTCAATGACTGCCATCATATCGTAGACAGCGTTCCGTCCCTTTTCGGGATTCGATGAGTGACACGATATTCCCTCGGTCTCGACGACAACCTCGGCCCGCCCTCTCTGTCCGATTTTGACAGTGGAGGAGGTTGCTTCTCCTATGATGACATAGTCGGGCCTGACATAGTCCGAGACAAGGCGGCATGAGATACCCTCGAAGCATTCCTCATGCACCGTGCAGGATACGGCAACACGGCCCTTGAAGGATCCCTTCGTATCTTTTTTGAAGAAGCCTGCAGCCATCACCGCAGCCGCAACGCTTCCCTTCATATCAGAGGTCCCGCGGCCGTAGATTCTTCCGTCCTCCTCCTCGGCGCCCCATGGCTCATGTTTCCATTCATTTTCGTCTGTGACGTCGACGTTGTCTATGTGGCCGTCTATGAGCACGGTCTTTCCCGGCCCGGAGCCGTTGATGATTCCTATGCAGGAGCCGTAGCCGTCGATTATGACGCTGTCGTATCCGAGCTCCTTCATTTTCTTTTCAATAAGAAGGGCGACTCTCTTCTCACCTCCGGAGGGACTCGGAATACGTATGACCTCCTTACAGAATTCTACTACCTCTTTATCTCTGTCGTTCATTATTAAATATCCTTCCGGCGGAAAACCCGAGGCTTGCCTCGTGGGAGGAGCCGGATAATTACTGATGCAGTGAAAGTTGCATCACCTTATATCTATATTCCTCGAATGCTGTGCAAGACGAAGTTTTACGCAGCTTTCACCGCCTGAAACTTTTGCCCCGTTCAGCCTCCGGATATCGAAATATCCGCTTGTACGTCTTCCGTGTACATAGCAGAGCTCTCCGTTATACACGACCTTGTCGAAAAGTCAGAATCCGAAAACTCTCCTCGGGCACTGATTCAGCTTCCGCACTCCGCCTTTCTTCGAAAGAGCTTCGTACCGCGCCTGAAAAGAATGGGGAGTGCAAGCCCCAGGGCACGGAAGGTGTTGTCTGCGGCCATACAGAGCCATACGCCTGTGAGGCTGACATGGAGAGCTTTGATGGCAATTGTCGAGAAGAGTATTCTTATACCCCAGGCTCCGATTGTTTCGATGACGAATGGGAATTTCGTCTCCCCCAGTCCGTAGTAGATGCCTTCGCTCACTATCATGAGGCCGAAGAGAGGCTCTGTGAATGCTATGAGCCTGAGTATCTCCGCACCCTCTCTGATTACCTCTTCGTCGGGTGTGAAGAAGGACATCACGGGGCGCGCAAGGAAGAAGAGGAGGGCTCCGGTGACGCTCATCATCAGGAGTGTCAAGAGGGATGCCTGACGCTCGATTATCCTGAACTTCTCCTCGTCCTTCTCTCCGACAGATATTCCGATGAGCGTGCTTGTTGCACCCCTGAGGCCGTAGCCCGGAACATAGAATATGGTCTCTGCCGAGAGTGCTATGGAGTGCGCTGCGAATGTTACTGTCCCCATTGAGGAGACAAGGGATGCAAAGACTATGTGTCCCAGACAGCTTGTCGTGTTCGTCGCCGCCGCGGGAAGACATATTCTGAAGGATTCACAGAGGAGCTCTTTCTCCGGTTTGAGATACTTCGCCTTATAGCTGATAAGCGCTTTCTTCTTCCAGATCAGGCCGAGTGCAACTGCTCCGGCGGCGTATGAAAGCAGTGTTGCTATTGCGGCACCCTTGACTCCGAGCTCGAAGGTGTAGATCAGAAGGTAGTTAAGAACAATGTTGAGAAGGTTCGCCGAAAGATTGATTGCCATCGGCGTTCTGCTGTCCTTGACTGCCCTCATCGCCGCGCTTCCGATTATTATGAAGGCTCTGGCGGGGATTGCAGCGCTTATTATTGCAAAGTAGGAGGAAGCGGACTCTCTTATTTCCTCCGAGGCGTTCATCCATACGGGGATGTACGGGCTGAGGATGACGGCCGCGACCCCGATTACGAGGCCTGCCGCGAGCGAGACTGAAAAGGCTGCCGACGAGGCTTTCTCTATCTTCGGGTAATCTCTGGCACCGAGTGCTGTCGATATTATCGCAACGACTGCGATGCCGAAGGATGCAAAGAGGGAGTATATGAGCCAGTTCACGGTGCCCGTGAGGCTCACCGACGCTGTCGCCTCTGCGCCGAGCCGGCCGACCATCGCCGTATCTACATACTGCAGGAGTGTCGAGAGAATCTCCTCGATGACGATGGGGAAAGCGAGCGTCAGAAGAGCTTTGAGGTTTTCCCTTCTCTTTATATTTTCCATGGCTATTTCAGCACGGCGAGGAAATAGTCGTTGACCTTCCCGTCTTCATATAAGAGATGATAGAGGTTCATGACGAGCGGAAAGTCCTTCTCGAGTCCGAGCTCGAGAATCTTTCTCGCCACAAGATATATCGTCCTCTTTCCCTCGATTACCGTTGCGGCGTTCTTCTCCTCGTTGAATAGAAAGCCCTTTCCTATGAGCATGCCGAAGGTGCGGTTACGCGATAGGTCGTTGAGGGCCGTAAGTCCCAGGTCGCCCAGTCCGCAGTAGCAGAAGATGGTATCTTCGGAGCATGAGTAGAGCTTGAGGAGCTTTCTCATCTCCTTGACGGCCTTCGTATAGACGAGGAAGTCGACGTTCGGAGAACCGTATTTTCCCGATACGAGTCCGATTGCGATAGCGTACATGTTCTTGAGTATCGAGCAGAGTTCGACGCTCCTTGTATCCTCGGTCCAGTCAAGCGTGAAGAGGGTGTGGGGGAGAACGGAGTCTCTGAAGTATTCATAGTCGCTCTTCTTTCCGCCGAATGTGAAGGATGTCGGAAAGCCGTTCATCGTTTCGATTGCAAACGACGGGCCCTTCATGCTTGCCCTTCTTTCGAATGGAATGTCCTCGGTTATGAAGGCGCCGTCGTCGCTCATCCCCTTTGCCAGGTTTATGATGAGCGGGTTCGAGGATGTGTGTCTTCTGATTCTTTCGGAGAAGGGCACGATTGCCTTTGACGGGAGGACGAGAAGTATTACATCGGCCTCGGAGAAGACTGCGTCGTCCATTGTTGCCGTCAGGGACGGGGAAAGGAACTTCGTCGGGAAGTATTTCGTATTCTGGTGATTGTCTCTTATATCTTCATAGACGTCCTCTTCGATTGTGTGAATCGTGACGCTGTTGTTTCTGTTCCATGTCAGACGCTCGGCGACGGATGTACCGAATACACCGCCTCCTGCAACTACTATTCTGTTCACTGTTTTCCCTCTTTCTTCTTTATGATGTAGAGCCTCGATGTATTGTCGCCGAGGGTTCTCATTCCGTCCTCCCAGCCGTTGCCGCTCGTGTTGTCCGCCAGTGTGATACCGGCCCATTTGAGAGCGTCGCCGGAGACGTTGTAGCACTCGATCTCCTGCGGCTTCATGACAAGGTCGATCTTGTTCTGCATATGGCTGCGGGCCATGAAGGAGTATTCATAGTTCTCGTTCGCACACTCGACGTAGAGCTTCTCCGCTGTCGTGTTTATTCCGGCCTTCTTGAGGTAGTAGAGCAGTAATATCGCAGAGGCGTCGCCGTTCGATACTGTCCATATCGTGCGGTTTTCGCTGTCTTCCTGAAGGCGGAACGTGCCGTACTGGATAAGGTTCCTGTACGCCTTGTAGAATTCGATCTGCTGTTTGAGTATGAAAAGCTCGGCCTTCGAAAGGTCATGCGGGTTGACAGAGCAGGTGAGAGAGCCGAATACGGATGTGTTGAAGATCGTCTCGTTCTCGATCATGCGCCCTGTAAGTCTGTCGGGAGAGGAGGCGAGTGAGACGTTCATCACGGAGAGCGGGTAGACAAGTGCTGTACCCTCTATCGTCTTCAGCCTCTCGAGAGGATCCGTACACTCCGTCACTGTTATCGAGGGACAGTAGGAGAGCATACCCATGTCGAACCGCAGTCCGCCTTCGCTGGTTCCTTCAATGTAGAGTCTGGGGTTTGACTTCGTAATCGTATCGAGAATGTTGTAGAGACCCAGGACATAGCGGTGCATGAACTCCCCGGCGTCCCTGTCCGTCAGATTGGACCAGAGGTCACCCTGGTTACGCGAAAGGCTCCATCTTATGTAATCGATGTTCGATGAGTCGATGATGTTCGTCACTGTCGATATGACCCACTCGCGGACATCCTGGCGTGTTATGTCCAGTAAGAGTTCATGGCTGCCTTCCACGCTCTCCCCGGCGCTTTTTCCGACTATCCAGTCGGGATGGGACTTATAGAGGAGGCTGCGCTCGCTTATTCCCTCCATCTCGAACCACAGCCCGAAGATGAGTCCCATGTAGTGTACCTCGTTTGCAAGGTCCTTGATCCCCGAAGGGAAGTGGCGTGTGTCGGCATACCAGTCGCCGAGGGATGATTTGTCGTCGCTGCGTGCTCCGAACCAGCCGTCATCTACGACGATGCCCTCCATGGAGAGCTCCTTCGCCTTATGGGCCATCGTAAGAACTTCCGCTTCATCCGGATCATACGAGAGTGTCTCCCATGTGTTCAGCATCACCGGCCTCATCCTGTTCTTCCATATGCCGCGTCTGATGTGGTTCTCTATGAATTTCTTCATCAGAGTGCCCGCTGCCTCCCTGCCGGACGGCGAATAGGCGAGGACGGCCTCGGGGGACTCGAAGAACCCGCCCTTTTCGAGTTTCCAGGAGAAGAGATCCGGATTTATGCCGCATGTTATGTGCGTGATTCCCATAGGAGTCTGGCTTATCGTGGTGCGGTGGGCTCCGGAGTAGACGAGGGACGACAGGTATGTATCCTTCCCGTTCTCGATGATGACTGTCGGGTCGCTTGTCCCACTCTGAATCGTCCTCGTTTCAACTGAAAAGAGGCCCTCTGTCATCACCCTTTCATGTATATGCTTTTCCCTGCCCCATGTACCCGAAAGCGACGTGACCTTTACTCCGCGGGCTCTCAGATCCAGAGAGGAGGAGAGAAGAGAACGCACTCTGAGCGTCTCCTCCCCCTCGTTCTGCACTGTTGTGCGCCTTGTGATCACGTCCGAGTGGTAGAACGAGGTGTAGTAAGTGATGAGCTTTATGTGTCGTGCCTTGTCGGTGTATGTGACGGCAAGAGTCTCGGCGTCATTTTCGCTTCCGACGCCCTGTGGCATTCTGGGTCCCCTGAAGCGGACAATCCCGGGTGTTATCTGATGGGAGGTGTATCTGAAGTCGAGTGTTCTGTCGCCTTTCTCTCCCAGTGATGCTGAAATGAGCGGCGTCTTGTAGTCGCCCTTTCCCTCACTCGAGAATTCAAGAAGTGCATCGTCGAGCGAGAACTCCCCGTACTGCCGGCTCAGGATCGTCGACATATGAGGCGCCTTGAGGTGCTTCTCCCTTATTGCGGAAAGGGAGGATTCGGGCTCTCTGAGCCTCCTGCCGTAGTAGACGTGTTCCGGCACGAGCGTATCCTCGACGGAGAATATGTAGCTTGTGTTCTCTGTTTCTATGAAGAAAAGTCCGTTTGAATATCTGATCATCGCTTTCCTCGCTCTTTCATGTTATTCTACAGCAGAAATCCGTTGCAACAAAGTAACCTTTATGATTTTCATATGTTATTATAATCACATATGGATATCAGAAGACTCTCCCTGTGGGAGGGAAGATACGCGACCTTCATGAGCAACGAAACACTCCAGGCCCTGATAGAAGATCAGGGTGAGGTTATGCTGGAACTGAGTGTCCGCAACAGTCAGGGGGCACGCACATCTTCTCTTTCCCTTCCGTATTTCCGCGGTACCGGAAGCGGCGTCATGAGCGACGATAACGGGCAGTGGTGGCGTATGAGCCAGGGCCTCTATCAGGCGGGCGGGGCATACTTCAACTTCCCTACCGGAAGCGATGACAGAATAAATACCTCGAACACCTACTGGACACTCAGGCGTTACGGCACCGAGGATGAATTCGGGGGTGTATGGAAGTACAGCGAGATGAAGTCCCGAGAGGAGGGCAACCGCTACAAGGCGGGGCGCGTAGACCTTATTCTTCCGGCTCAGGATGTCATCTATACTGCCATAAGCTTAACGAACATAGGGGAGGGAAGCCTCAGCGGCAACGCCAAGTGGGTCACGATGCTCTCCTCACCCCTTATCGAGAAGGGTACCTTCATCTCATCCAATGCGCACTCCTACTGTGTATATCCGCTGACATACAGGGAAAGCGGGGTCAACCGCTTTGTCCCCAACGTCGTCTTCGAGGATCTGAGAAGCGCTCCTCTTCTCAGAGGCGGCACTGCCGATGCCTCGACTGTCCCGTCCCCGACGGGAACCTATGACTACATAATGGGAGAGAACGAGGGCGAGAGTCTTTCGTGGATAAGCGTAATAAATCCCGGCGACCAGATGTGCTACTTCGTCTTCCAGCCGAAGAAGGAGAGTGATAATGAATTCTTCTTCCCCTATTGCACGATAGGCGAAAACTGGTACGGGCGTATGGACTCCCCGTGGGCTCTCTTCGACGGAGCGACTCCGCAGACAAGGTCTCTCTCCATAGGCTTTACCGCAGGAGAGAGGGGAAGCAGCAACTTCACACTCCTTCCGGGAGAGACCAGGGTCATGTATATTGCAAACTGCTATACGAGTATCGACAATTCCCGTATCGCGGCACTCGGATTCTATCAGAACGAAATCAGAAGCGACGGCTTCAACCTCCGGCGTACGCGTACCTCATCCCTCATAAAGGCCGATACATCCTTCCGTGCAATAAGAAAGCTCTCGAAGAGGATATTCTTCAAGAGCCAGACGACCGAGGACGTGTAGAATCAGTATCTGTAGACGGAGTCGAGTACGACATCGTAGATATCGGGGTAGTAGACTCCGATGAAGGGCTGGAGAATCGTGAAGCCGACGTATGCTCTTCCCGAGAACGAGATGCCCGATGAATATCCTTCATAATATGTAAGTGCTCCGCTTATGCCGCATGTCAGTCCCATCTGGACACGGTCCCTCTGTTCGGAGAGGGGGATGAATGTGTATGCTGCGGAGAATCCGACTCCGAAGCCTGCCTTGTCGGTATATGTATGCGAGGATGCGGGAATTGCGACATCAGGGCCGATTATGAATGATATCGAGTCACTCTGGGTAAGCTTGACGGCGAATGCAGGACCTGCGGCGACGTTGATGAGTGCACCGTATCCTGTATCCTTTATTCCGTTGAGGGGGAAGCCTGCGTTGAGGTATGTCCCGAATCCGAGAGATACCCTGTCGCTGAGCTGGAAGCCGAACTGATAGTGGGTGTAGACGCCCGGGGCGGGAACTGCCCCCGTCTCCCTGTCGAAATCGACGCTTCCTGCAATTACTATATATTCCCTCGCTGCAGAGAGCGACGAAAGTGCGATGACTGCCGTAAGGATTATGATAAGTATCTTTTTCATGATGTAAGGATATTTGCGGGTGTGATATCTGTCAATTATTATATTGACAGCATGATATTTGAAACGGAAAATAATCTCAGTGGGGTTTTACTATGGCAAAAACAAAGAATGAGGCCGCAGAAGCGGCAAAGGAAGTCAAGTCCGAAGAGACAAAGGAAGTAAAGGACGTTCATGAGCTCAGCTATGTCGAAGGCAAGGGCTGGGGTGTCAAGAGACAGGGCAGTACCAAGGTCATCAAGTACTTCAAGACGAAGCTTGAGGCTGTCCAGTACATTATCAAGGTCTCCGAGAATCAGAAGACAAGAGTCGTCATCCACCTGAAGAACGGAAAGTTCCAGAAGTTCGACAATGCTGTGAGAGCTCTTGCCTATGCAAAGACGAGCTCCGAGGACGAGTGATTTCTATTGACTAACACTGCCCGATTAGGGTAATGTTAGTCACACATCGGTGTTGTGCCCGAGCGGCCTAAGGGGACGGTCTGCAAAACCGTTTTTCATCGGTTCGAATCCGATCGACACCTTAACAAGCGGCTCCTTTAAAGGGAGCCGTTTGCATTTCCTACCTGTAATTTCCGAGAAGGCTTTTCATCTTCTCCTTCGCTTCGTCGAGTGTTCCCTGGTACTGGCCGGCAAGCCTGTCGAGGTAATTTCTTACCATCTCGAGGCTCTCCTTGTCGTTTTCGATTGTGAGGTGCACGGCCTGTCCGTACTTCTCTCTCATTGCCGTTTCCTTCTCCTTCAGCATCGGCTCGATCTGTGCCTTGAGCTGCTCCATAAGCTTCTCCCTGTGCTCCGGGTATTGAGAAAGATACTGTGTGATCTGGTCGTAGTAGGAGAGAATATCCTCAGAGGGGAAGGCAATCTCTAAAAGAGTACGGATCCTTACAGTCTTCTTCTCTGCACTATCCTTATCCTGCGGAAGGACCATCGAATTGATGACTGTGCTCTCGAGGGCCTCTCTGACAAGAAGAGGGTCGGATGCGGAGAGCGTCTTCTTGAGATCCTCTTCGTTCTCCTCTCCTTCATCTGCCGTTATGTACTGACCCGCGGCTCTGCGGATTCTGTCTATCTCTGTGTTGTGTCTTATCTTCTCCTGGTCGATCTCCATACCCTCGGTCTTTTCGAGGGCGATCTCCCATGCGCTTTTTATTCTGCCCATATTCGGCCTCCATAGTTAATATAAGCAAAAAAGTACTTACTGTTAAGGCTGAGATTGCACGGCGGAATTGATATAAATGTTAACTTTGCACAAAATAGGCACTAAATCGACTTATTAAGCCACAGATATTCGAATAAAGTCCGGCAAAACAATAA
>CAVACS010000022.1:0-23092 GCA_963587105.1 Anaerovoracaceae bacterium
TGTTGGTCCGGAGGACATAAACACCGAAGAATTCTCTTACCTCTGCAAGGCCTTTTTCTGTATAGCCGTTCTTCCCGAGGTCGATGCACTGCTGGTAATTGAATATGCACTTCGAGTTCTCATCAATGTCTCTGAAGACAAATACACTCTCGGTTTCTGTCAGCTTTATCTCCATGTATTGAATCCGGGCATGCGTTGAAAGAGTGGAATAACAGAATTCGCCTGTGTACTTTATTTTTGCCACAGCATTTTTGAATACCTCGGTAGTCGCAGGGACAGGAATTATGTATGTATTTCCGTTCTCGGAGAAGAACCTGAGATTGTCCTTAGAGTAGAACCCGCTGTCTACAACCAGAAGTATTCCAGATATAGTAAGGATTTCACTCAGCTCCTTCATTGCTGACTTATCGCTGCATGAGCCCCTGAACATCCTGGAAAAGACAGGAAAACCTGTGGCGATGTCATACCCCATCAGAAGATTGACCTGGTCCTCCTTAAGAGAAGGAAACTTATATCCTGCTTCTCCAAGGTCGTTCTCATCCGAACAGCTTCTTATGGCATGACCGTCAATCGCCATCCTGCTGACTCTGGAGATGGCTTCGTTCGTGTATTCAAGAACACGTTTGCCTCTTCTTCCGAGATTATCAAGAAGCGTGTTGATTGCAGTTCTGCCCATGCGGAATGAGAGATTCGAGTATTCCACACTGAGCCAGCTCTGCTCATAGTAGATCCCTACCTGATCCTTATGCACAAAACCGTTGGCGAGAAGAATCGAGGCATATGAGAAGATCTGACCTGCCCTCTCAAGTCCGAAATGGTGTACCAGGGATTCCTTGATATCAGCAGCTACTTCTTCTATCAGTGCATACTGACCGTATTCAAGGATGGTGATGTCATCCATGTCATCCTTACCTGTGAAAAGATGATAGTTGCGGTTCGGAACGAATCCCTTCCCGGGAATTATCTTACCGATGCTCTTTCCCGTTCTCTTCCCCCATCTCCCGCTCGGAAGGAGTATTGACTCATACATATAGACATAATAGTTCCCGCCTATATTCTTGATTTCGGTGCAGGCACCGGGTCTGAATCTGCTTACTTCTTCGGGTATCATGATGGGTTCCTTCACATATCGGTAATATCGGTAATTATAATATGACGAAAACTACACTAAATGCAACAAGAAAAATGAGCTTCAGGCACGATTTACGTGCAAAAAGCCCAGTTATTATGCTTCGTAAGGGGAAATGCTCAACTCATATCGGTAATTTCATGAATGATTGTGTTTAAACTGATACAAATAGCCCGACAGCCTGAAATAGTTAATATTGGACAATGTCTCGGCTACAAAGTCTCTATTTTTAATCAGCAACCCACGGCTTTCTAATAATGCTATTTGTTCATCGATAGATTTATGAAGTTTCACTATACAACCAAAAAATCCGGCCCCCACATGGTACGCATTGCAAAGAGGCGCGTGGGGGTCTTTATCATGCATAGAGAATCTACCCTTTATCTTTCAGTCCGTCAAATGATTTTACTCCTTATGGTTCACCACTACTGTGATGGGTTCTGTATTAGACTAGCTCAGTGCCTCTCCTCTGAAAGAGCAGCCGATGCCTCTACTTTACCGTCACCGGATATGATACACACATACGGAAGATATATCTCGATATTCTCGTCGGTTACGAAAAGAGACTTGTCGCGAACTTCATAAAGTGAGAGAAAAAGGGAGGCCTCCGCCTCCCCTGTAACCATATAGTCCCGTGAGACTATCAAACCAGTAACGGGTAGAAAGCCATTGCGAGAAGAACGAATATGGTGACATTCTTCAGTGTTTTCTTCATCGTTTTCCTCCTTTGGAACCTTTAGAGAACCGAACAAAACAGCGAGCGTGATAACTCCCGGAAAGACTCAGAAGGCTGCCGCGGGTCCCCTGAAACTCAAGCAGATTCCTTCCCGCAGGGGATGCTGAATCTTTTATCTACTTATATAAATTTAACATTGTTTTTCTATAAGTCAAGAGGCTTTTTTTCTTTACCGTAATAATCGTATCCCCGATTGAGCATTTCTCAATCAGCCCTTTACTGCTCCTGCCGTAGCACCCTTGATGAACTGCTTCGACATCGAAAGATAGAGAGCAAGGACGGGAACGGCCGAGAGCGTGAGGACGGCAAGCACCTTCGACCAGTCAGTCTGGTACTGACCGAAGAGTCTTGTGACACCCAATAAGAGTGTCTTCGACTTCTCGTCATTGATGAAGATGAGAGGAAACCAGAGGTCGTTCCAGAACGGGACGAGATTGTAGATTGCGACAGTAGCAAGAGCGGGACGGATCAGAGGAACGATTACAGTTACAAAGATATGGAATCTTCCCGCTCCGTCTATGAGCCCCGCTTCAATGAGCTCGTGTGGTATTTCACGTATGAACTCGGTGAGGATGAAGACGCCGATCGGAATACCCATCGCCACATATATCGGGACAAGGGACCATATAGTATTCAGAAGGCCCAGGCTTCTCACGATTTCAAGAAGCTTGATCGAGGCTATCTTTATAGGAAGCATCATGCCCGAGATGATGAAGAGGAATAGAATCTTCGATATTCTCCCCTTCCAGGAAGCAAGGGCATAGGAAGCAAGTGATGCGGATATGAGGACGAGAAGGAGCGAGAGGACAACGACTATGAAGCTGTTCTTGAAGTAGTTCAGAAAGTCACCGTCCCTGAGAACAGTCGAATAGTTGGAGAAGTTCCACTTCTCCGGTATCCAGAAGGGGTTGGTATATATCGTGAGTCTCGTCTTGAAGGAGTTGATCACAAGCACCCACAGCGGGAAGAGAACGATGATGCACCATATTATCATGACGACGTGTGACAGGATGTGTCTGTTCTGCATTTTAAGGGATTTAGCCATCCTCTAGTCCCTCCCCTGTGTCGCCTTAAGTGTCGGCAGTACCCCGATAAGGAGAACAAAGAATGTGATGGTTGCGATTGCCGCACCCATTCCCGTATCCGGAATGCCGATGGGGTGCTGTCCGGCTATTCCCACGCGGTAGAAGAGCGTTCCTATGAGGTCCGTAGAATACGAGGGCGCCCCGTTTGCATTCTCCATTGCGAAGACGATGTCGAATGCGTTGAAGTTGTTGACGAATGTAAGAATTGCGATCATGCCGACGACAGGCCTGATCAGAGGCAGCTTTATGCGCCAGAACATCTGCCATGACGAAGCGCCTTCTATCGTGGCGCTCTCGAGGCAGTCCTCGGGTACATTTCTGAGGGCGGCGACGAACATCATCGTCGGTATTCCCATCCACTGCCAGCAGGAGACGAGAGAGACGCACGTCAGGGCCGTCTTCGTATCACCAAGCCATGCGCGGGAGAGAAATCCCAGCCCCGCCTTTTCAAGTACATCACCGCACCATACGGGATTTAGCATGAGCTTCCAGAGGTAGCCGGTGACAAGAACGGCAAAGGTCGTCGGAATGAAGATGATCGTCTGATAGAACTCTCTGCCCTTCATCGTATTGTTCGTCAGAATTACTGCAAAGAATATTCCCAGGCAGTTCTGGCAGATCATGTGGATGAGGAAGAAGTAACAGGTGTGGCCGAAAGCCGACCAGTAGCGATGAGCCTCTTCGGGGTCAGTGAAGAGCCTGACAAAGTTTCCCGGTCCGACAAAGGTCCTCGTCTTTGCATTGTTTCCCGTATAGAGACTGAGGCGAAGTGAATCGATGAGCGGATATGCCATGAAAACGACATAGACGACAAGACAGGGCAGAAGATACAAGAGCCAGTACCAGCCGCCTCTATCCATTCCCCTTCTTTTCCCCTTCAAGCTTAGACTTCTCTTCACATCTCCCTCCCGCCTCGATTCATGCCGGAGAATCATCCCCGGCATAAAAGTTTGTGTCTGATTATTTACCGAATGCCGCAGCAACGCTGTCAGCGGCAGCCTGAGCTGTGATTTCGCCTCTCATGACCCTGATGACCGCCTGGTTCATCGGTGAATAGAGATTCATGAGTGCCGGCCATACGAAGCGTGCATCTGTTTCCTTACCCGTATTGAGAGCCAGGAATTCGTTTGCATGTTCATCCTCGAGTGCGATCTCGAAGTTGATCATCGGATAGTAGCCGACAGGGAGATTCTGACTTGCTGTCGTTGCACCTTCCTTTGTGCAGAGCCATGCCAGGAATGCCCTGCACTCTTCCGGATGAGCCGTCTTCGTATTCATTGTGATGGCCATATCGGGATGGAAACAGACAGCTGTCTTCTTTCCCTTCGGAGCGGGAATTGCAAATACGCCCCATTCGAAGTCTGCGTCGGAGTAGACGCCTGCAGTCCATGAGCCGTCGACGAACATGACAGCCTTCTGGGTGTTGAAGAGGACCTGGCTGTCGTTGTATGTGACAGCTTCGAAGCCGTTCGGACAGTATTTCGCCACATCAGCCATAGCCTGGTAAGCAGCTACGAATTCCTTGTCGTTGAGCTTCTTCTCGCCCTTTTCATACTTTACTCTCTCTTCAGCTCCTCCGATGTAGTTGGGAACAAGGCCGAGGAAGAAGCATTCCAGGATATCCCACTCGTCGGCAAGGCCGTTTGCAAGAGGTGTGTATCCCTTAGCCTTGAGAGAAGCGCAGAGTGCTAGAAAATCCTCCCACGTCTCGGGAACTGAGAGTCCTTCCTTCATGAAGATGGTCTTGTTGTAGTATACCCCGTGTGATACTGCGGCAAACGGTACTGCGAACATCGTTCCGTCGCTCATCTGCCAGGGAGCAAGAGAGGAGGAAGTAAAGTTCGTCATGAGACCCGGGATATCTGAACAGTTGTAGAAGTAGCCTGCCTCATAGAGTTCCTGTCCCGTAGCGTAGGAGCGGGCATACATGAGGTCCGGTCCCGTTCCGCTGTCGAGCTGGAGGCGCAGTGTCGCATTGTAGTCAGACGGGTTTGTCGGCTGGAATCTGATCTCAACATCCGGAGCAATCTTCTTGTACTCTTTGAGAAGATTGTTCATCTGCTCCACGTCGTCGGTTCTCCAGGAGCCCATCGTAAGTACGACCGTCTCCTTCTTTTCACCTGCAGCCTGCGAGAACACAGGGAAAAGCACCAGTGAAATGATAATGAAAATGATGATGTTCTTCAGGTTTTTCTTCATTGCTTCCCTCCTTTCCGGAACAATAAACATCCTGACCATATAGCCGTGTCCGAGGGAAGAAGAGGCGACAACAAAACGACGGAAGCACATCTTCCGCTGTGATATCTCAAATCCCCCTCCCCGGATATGACTAATCCTTTCCTTTTGTGTTATCAGCGTAACAGCGGCAGATAGACTCGTCAATCAATATTTTTGACTTCCAGCCTGCTCTGTATTTTTTACATATCTTTATGACATAAACGATTTTTTCAGCCGTCTTGAGGTCCGGCACTACCACATTCCACCTCCGTAAAGCGTCCGGGAGACACCATGGCGTCTCATCTCCAACCCCTCTTTACGCCAAAAAAAGAGGCCGCAGGTTTCTCTCCCGCAGCCCCGTACAGAGATTGTACTATCTATTTTGCGTTA
The DNA here is from genome assembly GCA_963587105.1 of Anaerovoracaceae bacterium. Classification (GTDB taxonomy): domain Bacteria; phylum Spirochaetota; class Spirochaetia; order Sphaerochaetales; family Sphaerochaetaceae; genus Ornithospirochaeta. Next base: position 5,558 of record CAVACS010000022.1, read on the forward strand.
TTATTCACCCATTCGACAGCTTTGACATATGCGTCGTCTGTGTCAGGGAGAAGACTGCTCTCCACATCCGGTGTGATACCCTTCGTCTCGAAGCTCTCCATATTGTTGTCAACAAACTGATATGTCGTCGTATAGACAGAGAGGTGCTCGCTCGTGAACGGACCGCTGTTGTAGGTCTTTCTGCTCGTAAGGCCGCATGTAGCGCCGAATGTCGTATGGCCCACTACTGCGGATGACGGCAGCAGTTTCGCAATAACACACGAGATTTCCGAACAGGATGCGGAGATGCCGTTGACGATAAGTGCAACAGGCTTACTGTATGGCCCGCTTATCTCCTCGTTAGTAAAATCCTTCTCGATACTCATGCTCACCCAGGGCGTGTACTCGAGCCTCGAGTATCCGGATTTGTATCTGACATATCCGAACTGTGTCTCGCCGGAGAAGAAGGTTCCCCAGAATGCCTCGAGGAATGAGACAGCGCCGCCGCCGTTACCCCTTATATCAACAATGACCCCCTTGATATCATCCTTCGGGACAGATGGAGAGACCTCCCATTTGCCATCCTTGACAACAGAGTGCAGTACCTCATACATCTTTGCGAGTCCCGCAAGTCCCTGGATTCCACTCTCAAGTGTTGTCTTGAGATCCCCATCTGTGATACTTCCTTCATTCACGGCCTTGATGACGCTCTGAACCATTCCTCTTATAAGGAGGACAGAGGCATTCTCGAGAGCTTCTTTATCATCCGGTGTCAGTTCGCTCTCATCTTTGACCATGATGTCATAGAGGAATAAGGGACTTCCGAAATCGGAGAAATAGACGTAGAAGATATCGTCCTTGTTGACTCCGAAGAAATAGGAGTTCATGCCGAGAGCCTCGAGAACAAGATTCCACTCGGCTGCTATCTTCCGGTCATTTTCATTGAGGCTCTGGAGCTGAGTTTCCGTTATTGTCGTGAATTCAGCTTCGTAATAAGCGCCGCCGGGGAACTCCGTGTCTATATTGCCGCCGGGACTGTGGAAGTAAGAAGGAGTTGATTCGTCACCCTTGAGGTCTTCAACCTCGTTGTAGGATGGAATTGCCTTCACCCTGCGCTCGAGTCTGTCGTCCGCGTCATACGCATAGCCGGTATTTCCCACTGCTGTCACATATGAAACATCATAATCGTTTACAAGAACAACATCGGGATAGTCGTTAATATTGCCGCCGGCTGCTACGAACTTCTTAAGCATGGCCGGAGAACAGCTGAGCTTCTGACCGAAGGCGTCGGTTACCGTGAGGTTGTAGTGGTTGTCGTATGCCTTCAGTGCAATCTCTCTGAAGTATGTGAATGCCTTGACGGAATCTTCCTTGTCCTTATAGTCAAGCGCCTGGAAGAGAGGCAGATACTCATCATAAACTGCGTCCCAGTCATAGCTTCTGTCGTCCGAGAAGTGGACGAACTCGGTATTCATCGCATTCCAGTACTGGAGGAATATATTCTCCCATGAGTCATCGGGAGCCTTTACAGTATTAGTACAGGAAGATAGCAGCATAAGTGCTGCAAAGAGTATGATTATCGTCTTTTTCATTTTGCAATCTCCACAAGTGCACCGACTGTCACACTGAACGAAGAGTTATGAATCGGGAAGGATCCGTGCTTCTGTCTCACGTTCATATCGGTAAGTGCCAGGTCATATTCACCCTCTACATAGCCCATAACAGGTCCCAGGTCGACATCGAAGCCGAGCTTTGCGCTGACACCGGCATCGAAGCGGTTGTAGAGTGAGAGGTCGCTCTTCTCGCTGACGCTTTCGCTATTGTCGTTTCCGTTGACAACAGAGCCGCTTCTCGTGCCGTAAGCCCAGAAGCCCACCCAGCCGCCGAGTGACGAATAGAGGCCGAATTTTCCGAAAGGAACGGAGAATCTCACAAGAAGAGGAAGAGTTACAAAGCCGTTTCTGACACTAAGGTCGAAGTTCGTCTGCTTTGTCTCCTCGGTCTCTACTTTCTGGGAGTAGTTATAGCTCTTTCCGTAAAGAGAGAAGCCTGTTTCGAGTGCGAGGTTCTCAGAGAACTCCACAACAAAGGGAATGGATGCCTTGTAGCCGGTTCCCCAGTCATATTCGTAGTTGCGGTAACCCTTGCCGGCGATGACTGTGTCGAATGTCACACCGCCCTCAGCTCCGACGTAACAGGAGACGGCAGGAAGTGCCAGCATCACACATAACAGTGTTAGTATTGAGATAGCTTTTTTCATGGCAGTGAATATAAATAAATGATGGAAAAGAGTAAATATATTTTTTTATTTTTTCTTAACAATCTATGAGATATCGAATAACGTGCCGTCAAAGGGCGGTAACTCTCTTATCAGCTGCCGCGAACACTCTTTCTCAGTCCTTGAGCGGGATATCGAACTCCATGCGGTCATGTGTAAGGACAGTCTCGGGGAAAATCTCCCTCGCTTCCTTTAAAAGCTTTTTAAGCTCCCTGTCGGTATAGCGCGGAGAGTAGTGCTGGAGGCACATCTTCCTGCACTCTCCGTCTCTTGCAATCATCCCAGCCTGCCCTGCCGTCATATGCTTCTTCTCCCTTGCCGAATCTATGAGATCGTTCTCGAACATGCTCTCGCAGAAGAGAAGATCGGAGCCGCGTACGAAATCAGATATCTGGGGAAAATAGAGTGTGTCGGTTATGTAGCTGAACTTCCTCCCGCTTCTCTCGGGTCCCATCACATCCGAGCTCTTTATGACCCTGCCGTCAGAGAGGACTACATCCTCTCCTCTCTGGAGAGCGCCGAAGAGAGGGCCCCTCGGAATGCCGAGGGCGAGTGCCTTATCGGGAAAGAACTCACCCTTTCTCGCTTCCTCTGTGAGGGAGTAGCCGTAGCAGGGCTTCGTGTGGTTGAGGGGGAAGGCGTTGATCACGAATCCATCACCTCTGTGGACAACCCCCTTTTCAACGGGAGTGAAGACTATGTCGTAGTTGATGAACATGTCGAGGATACGGCGCGAGGAGTCGATGTATTCGCCGAGCTTCTGGGGGCCGTAGATATAGAGGGGCTCGTCTCTCTCGACCTGGCTCGAGAGCATCAGAAGTCCCGGCAGTCCCGTGACGTGATCGGCGTGCATATGGGAAATGAAGACAGCGCTGATTTTCTTCCATCTCAGGGAGAGCATCTTCAGCGATACCTGTGTGCCTTCGCCGCAGTCGAATAAGAATAGCTCCCCGTCACGGCGCAGAAGTGCCGATGTGAGGAATCTGCCCGGAAGCGGCATCATACCGCTTGTTCCGAGGGAAAAGACCTCTAAGTTCATGAAAAGAGACTACAACAGAAGAGAGAAAAGTTCCATCACTATCCCTTTATCTCTCCGGAGAGTTCCGCGCCCCTCGTTCTCCAGAGCTCGATTCTGAGCGTCAGGGAGGAGCAGAGAACCATCAGGACAAGCATTAAAACGAGCGAGGAATACGGAACCGAGAGCGTGAATGACGAGATGTAGTACTCGATAAGTTCGGGCTCCTTTCGTGCAACAAACGATATGAGGGACGGGGAGAAGAGTGAGAGAAGAAGCCCGGCCGCGAGACCGAGGATGGAGGAAAAAAGGAGGCTCTCTATCGTCATTCTGCGGTATATCCCCCTCACGCTCTTTTCCGGGAGGCCTAAAAGCCTCAGGGATGCTATATCCTTCCTGTCGCGCGATGTGTATACGTGTGCGATATCGGCACTGAAGAAGGCGGCAAGGAGTGCGACGAAGATGAGGATGACATTGAGGATCATGACTGACTGGTCGACGTTCGTGCAGAGTGCAGAGTACTTCGTCCTGTAGCTCTCTGCATATATTCCATCCTTCCAGAGAGAGGAGAGGAAGGCGGAAATATCTTCATTTTTGTCGAGGAGTATCTCATAGGACGAAGTGCCGTCCACAAGTGATATGTCGACAAAGCCGAGATACCTGTCAAGCTGTGCATAGCCCGAGGAATATATCCCCTTCACAGTCATGAGAATGGGCCTCGCCCTTCCCTTCTCCTTTTCGTATAAAAGGAGTGTCATCTGGTCTCCGAGGCCGAGAGAGAGGGAGGTGGCAAGCGTCGAGGAGATGATGATCTCGTTTCTGTAACTTTCATCCGAGAGTGTGAGTTTCATCCCCGTCTCTCTCTCTCCGGAGAAGTACGAGGAAATATCGACACCCTTGAGATGGACAAGGCTCTTACCCGATGAAGCATAGAGAATGCCGTCGCCTTCCTTCACCTCGTCTATTCTCGCATTTCTGTACCCCGAGACGTCGACAGGAGCTGTCGTCGTGACGCTTCCGCACCCTAAGAGCACGATCATGCGGTCGATCGCCCCCGTCATCGATGACATGAAGACCATTACGAATGTGAGTGTAAGCACTATGAGAAAGACAAGGAGGGATGGCGAGAAGTGGCCGAGAGTGTATCTCAGGCTCATTCCCTTCCCGCTTTTGCGTCCCCTGTAGAGTCTTTCGCATTCATTTCTCATAGAGTACTCCGTTCATCAGATTGTATGTAATATCGGCCCTGGCGGCGAATGCGGGATTATGAGTCACAAGAAGAAGTCCCCGTTTCTCCTTCTTCACGGCATCGAGCAGGAGCTCCTCTGTGTTCTGGCTCGTCTCTTCGTCGAGGTTCCCCGTGGGCTCGTCGGCAAAGATTATGTTGGCGCCGCCGGAGAGGGAGCGTGCAATTGCCGTACGCTGTCTCTCTCCTCCCGAGAGCGAGGAGGGTCTGTGATCCTCCCTCTCCTCCATACCCACGAGGCTGAGATAATAGCGTGCCCTTTCGAATGCCTCCTTCTTCTTCATCCCCCCGATAAGAAGGGGCATCGCCGTATTCTCGAGGGCCGTGAAATCCTCAAGGAGCATCGAATTCTGGAAGACGAATCCCATATTCCTGTTTCTCAGCGTCGAGAGTGCGCTGTCCGAGAATGAGGAAACCTCCTTCCCGAGGTAGAATATCCTGCCGCTCGAGGGAAGGGAGAGAAGAGCCGCGATCGAGAGAAGTGTCGATTTCCCGCTTCCGCTCTTACCTGTTATTGCAATGGACTGGGATGAGTGGAGGACAAGAGAAATATCCTTCAATATCGCAAGCTCTCCTCCCTTCGGAGTCGGAAACGACTTTGTGATATTCTCCATTCTCAAAAGCTCGTCATTCTGCATGTATCACCTCATATAGTTCGCGCTTCCCTCTCTTCCTGTTCTCGATTGAGACGAAGATGAATGTGACTGCAATCATGAAGAGAGAGAAGAATGTGAATCCCGCCTTAGGGAGGGAGAGCGTCATCGTTATTATAAGACTGGAATTGTGTGAGAAGGTCTCGAGGGCGTAGAGGACAGCCTCCCCGAGGATAAGTGCCAGGACTATGCCGAGAAGAATGACGATGAGAAACGAAAGCAGCGCCGCTCCATTGGTTCGTCTTTTCCCCAGCCCCAGGATCTCGAGCTCCGCCATCTCCTTCTCCCGCGAACGGGAAAAGAGTGCCGCACTCGACTTTATAGATACCGCGATGATCACGAAGAGAAGCGAAAGCACAGCATACATCAGCGTCTTCTCGACAAGGAATGCCCCGTATAGGCTTGACTCGGCGTCCTGCCATCTCGTGACGCTGTAGCCCATCTCCTTCAAGAGCTCGATCTCCTTCTCTCCCGCTCCCCTGACAGCAGTTTTCATCGTCACGTTCTCGTCGGCGTCGGAAAGTGGGAGAAAGAGCATCGTATCGTCGAACTCGCTTCCGAGTTCCGTGTAGTATATTCCGCTTATCGTGTAATCGATGCTTTTAAGTGTCGTTACGGCCCTCCCGCTTCTGAGCATCGAGAGCGATATATCCTTCAATCCGTTCTGGCGGTAGAAGGAATAGGGAACAACAAGAGAGCTCCTGTCTCCATAGTAGAGGCTGAGGCCTCCCTCGTATGTACTGTCGATGTACCTCACAAGATACGAGCCGCTCTCCGAGAGGGCCTCCCCCTCCCCGTATGTGAATACCACACAGGATGGTAGAAGCTCTTTTATCTCCCCGGCATAGTCACCCTCTACTGTACAGTCGAAGGATCTTACATCTCTTATGGCATCGAAGCGTGATGACTGGAGGTAGTTCATCACAGCCATGACTACTGTGACGACAACAAGAGAGAGCGTCACTGTCAGCATTATTCTTATCGAGCGGCTTCTGAGGGCCCTGGAACGGGGGAAGGCATAACGGGATGAGAGAAAGAGAATCACAGGGCGTAGGCCTCCCTTATGCGTTTTCCGTCGCTGTCGTAGATGAAGACATATTTCGCCTTCCCGTCGACAAAGCGCCTCTCCTCTATCCCGCCGTCGGGAAGGGTGCGTCTCTCGCTTATCAGAGTGCCGTCCTTATTGAGGCGCGTTATTACTTCAGAGCCGTTTTCGAGCACTGTTATCCAGATGCCGTCCTCCCTCGTCTCTCTTTTCTCCTCAAGGTTTCCATCCGGGGAGTATGTATATGTTATCTCACTGGATTCTGTCTTCTCGCTTATGAGGCGTCCTCTGCTGTCGTAGCGCCGCAGAGTACCTCCCTCCGTCTCCTCGTAGCCGCCGTCCTCCGTTGCCGCAGAGACGATAGAGCCGGTCTCGAAGGAGGCCGCCTCCATTCTCTCTCCGCTCTCGAAGACGAACCAGCCGTCTGTTATGTAGACCCCCTCGTCCTTCTCCCTGTAGTAGAGAAGATCTCCCGAGGATGTTGTTATGTACTCGACCTTGTACTGAAGTGTATCGTCAAGGGAGTAGTTGTACCCCTTGAGAAGAGAGCCCGAGTATATGTAGTTGTACTCCTCCTTCGAGGACGGCGTTGTTACAATCCTCCGTACAATATTGCCGTAGCCGTCAAGAAAAACCTTCTCCTCGCGTCCCTCCTCACTCTTCGTCCATCCGTCAGAAGAGGTGATCTTCTCCGAATATTTCACGCCGTTATGGTACAGGACAGATACCGACTCCCTCTCGTCAAGCACCCACTCGGATGCGTTGTAAGAAGAGGCACTCTCCTTCTTCTGTCCCAGTGCATTCGAGACATAGTACGAAGCGGAGAGTCCCGTGCTGATGAAGACGAGAAGAGTGAGAAAGAAGACTCTTTTCAATGTCACTCCTCCAGGCCGATGAGTGCGTTGAGGTACTCTTCCCTGTCGAAGGGATGGATGTCACTGTATTTCTCTCCGGTCCCGACGAAGAGTACGGGAAGAGAGAGTGTCTTTCCGATCTGCACAAGGGCCCCGCCCTTAGCCGCAGAGTCGTACTTTGTCAGGATGACGCCGTCGAGTTTCACCGCCTGGTTGAAGAGGGATGCCTGACTGAGGCCGTTCTGACCCGTTGTGGCGTCGATGACGAGGAACTTGTGGTAGTTGTTCTCCCCCACTCCCCTTCCCTTCACGATCTTGTCCATCTTCTGGAGTTCGCGCATGAGGTTCTCCTTGTTGTGCATTCTTCCTGCAGTGTCGACAAGAACTATGTCATCCTTCTGCGCCAGAGCCGAAGTGACGGCATCGTAGACTACGGCGCCGGGATCAGAGCCTGTGTGCTGCTTGACGATTCTCATTCCAAGCCTCTCGGCGTGGATGTCGAGCTGGTCGACAGCAGCTGCGCGGAATGTATCGGCAGCGGCAAGGAGGACCTTCTTCCCCCTTTCGCGGTAGTACTGTCCCATCTTGGCAATCGTCGTGGTCTTTCCCACTCCGTTGACGCCGAGGATCATGAAGACGTTGACGCCGTCGTTAAGCTCTACGGGGTACGTCTTTATGTATGAGGAGAGGATATCCTTCATGAGAAGCTGCAGATCCTTCGCCTCTGTAAGCTTCTTCTCCTTCGCCTCCTTCCTCAGCTGGGTGATGATCTCGTCGGTGAGTCTGGATCCCAGATCTCCCTCGATGAGTGTGTCTTCAAGAGAAGTGAAGAACTCCTCGTCTATTTTCTTCGATGTGAAGAGACTCTTTATCTTTTCGCTGAATTTCGTGAATAAACCCATTTGATACTTCCTCAGAGGCCTGTTCTGGCCGTGTTATAATAGTCTACAGCATTCTGTACAAGATTTACTAATGATACTATCACGGCACCTGTGAAAACAACACGACAGGCATTCCCGACGGACGCCGAATAGTAGTTCGTTATGCTCTCCGAGGCGGCATAGCCCCCGAACGAGAGGAGGGTGTAGAAGAGAGATGAGTAGAACGAGCTCTTCTTCTCCTTCATGAAATCCTCGCTCTCCGTCCAGAGCGGAGCCTGGTAGAGCGTTATGTGGTCGTATGTACGTCTCTCCTGGTAGGAGTAGTCATCGAAGAGAGGGCTCTCGAGTGTGATTACATAGGGTGTGACGACTCCCTCGAGATATTTACTCCCGCTCTTGATTCCGTTGTAGTAGAGGTCGGCGGAATATGGGTACGTCGTTACAAGAAGACTTCTCTTCTCCGCCTCCTCGAGTGTAAATGAAAGTCTCTCCGTCCCCCCGAGCGTCAGCTTCTCCTCCCTCTCGAGGTAGCCGTAGAGGGAGATGTGGAAGGTGTGCTCTCCGTCGGGGAGGATGACGTAGAGCGAATTTTTTTCAAGAGCTTTTCCGTCTATTGAAAGTGCGGCATTCACGGGCTCGAGCTCGATAGAGTAGAGGTGCCACCCTTCCCCCAGGAGAAGGGAGGAAAGAAGAGAGTAGAGGATACCCTCCTCGTCCCCGGCCGTCAGGCTGTTGTACCATGCCGAGTGTATCTCCTCACCGTTGAAGAGAAGGGAGATGTAATCAATGCCGCCGTCAGATTCGGCCTTCACATAGAAGACGGCGTCGATGTCGTAGAAGGCCCTGATGTATGAATATGCGTCGCTGTCGGATGAGGAAAGAAACGATGAGTAGAGGGAGAGGTCGGGAGAGACTATCTCGAGGTCGAGCAGAGTGTACTCCTTCTCCTCCTCTTCTTTCGCCTCAGTCCACGTCTCCATCCGGCTCTCCTCTGTCATCCTTTTCATCTGCTCTTTCTTCAGACTACGGACACGCCTCTCTTCGTAGAGAGAGAGCACACGATCGGAGCCGACAGATGAGAATGACGAAAGAACGTCCTCGAGAAGCGTGACATAGCCCTCGTTTTCACCCGACACAGCCACCCTCAGGCTCTCGGATGAGAGAGAGGGGCGTGAAAGAATCATGATGAGAAGGAGAAGAAGTATTCCCTTACTCTTCTTTTGCAAAGTGGAGATAGCTTTCAATGAAGTCATCAATCTCTCCATCCATGACTGCGGAAATATTACCGGTTGAATAGTTTGTCCTGTGGTCCTTCACCAGTGTGTAGGGCTGGAAGACGTAGGAGCGGATCTGGCTTCCCCATGCGATATCCTGCTTGGCTATGGCATTGGCCTCCTTCTCCTTCTCCTTCTCCTTCTGATAATACTCGTAGAGCTTTGCCCTGAGCATCTTGAAGGCGACATCCTTGTTCATGTACTGGCTTCTCTCGTTCTGGCACTGTACGACTATGCCCGTTGCATAGTGCGTGATTCTGACGGCGCTGTCTGTCTTGTTGACGTGCTGGCCGCCGGCACCGCCCGCGCGGTATGTGTCAAGTCTGTAGTCCTCGGGCTTGATCTCTATCTCGATATCATCATCGACTTCCGCCGATGCGTAGACGGAGGCAAAGGATGTGTGGCGTCTCTTCGCCGCATCGAATGGAGATATCCTGACGAGTCTGTGGACGCCCGCCTCCCCCTTGAGGTAGCCGAAAGCATATTCGCCGCTGACCTTCATCGTCACACTCTTTATGCCGCCCTCGTTCTCTTCGAGGTCGAGCACCTCGCACTTGAAGCCGTGTCTCTCACTCCAGCGTATGTACATTCTCATGAGCATGCTCGCCCAGTCGGAGGCTTCAGTTCCGCCCGCCCCTGCATGTACCGAGAGATAGAGGTTGTTCTTGTCGAACTTGCCGTCAAGAAGCGTCTTGACCTTGAGGGGCTTGAACTTTGCCTCAAGGCCGTCGATCTGCCCCTGGAGCTCAAGTCTCAGATCCTCATCCTCCTCGCTCTTATAGAGCTCGATGAGCTCACCCAGGTCATCTATCTCCCCGATAAGCTCCTTCCACGGATAGTAGCTCTCCTTGAGTGCGTTCAGCTTCTGGAATGTCTTCTGTGCCTTCTCCTGGTCGTTCCAGAAGCCGGGATCGGCAGTCTGGGCCTCCAGTTCCTTTATCTTTGATTCAGTCCCGGACGATTCAAAGACGCCTCCATACGTTGTAGGCTTCAATCTTTATATCTTCGAACTTTGATCTGTTTTCAATGAACATATTCTTTTCTCCTTGCTCTTATTTATTAGAATTGTCTCTGATATTCAGTCTATAGGTTACCGATTCATCGTGGGAAACTTCAAGTGGGAATGTGAATGTAAGCTTCCTCCAGATTACGAATTCCTCCATTCCCAGCCCCGTCATCATCCTCACGCTCCCGCTCTCCTCGGTAAGAGTGAAGGGCTCTGTGGAAGATATCGTGATCGACGATCCGGCCTCCTTCGAGCCGTACTTCACAGTCTTGGCCTCCACTTTCCCCGTCGTGAACATCTCGACTCTCTGCTCCGGTGTCTGCAGCGCCCCGTCCTCGAATGAGAGATATATCGAAAGCGAGTAGCTCCCGTCTATGATGTCACCTCCCCTGGGAAAGACTGTGCTGTCGAGGGTGAAGGTATTGGTCTTGAGCTTGTAGCGCTTCGTCAGGACAAAGGGAGAGGAGGAAGAGGCGGGAGAAGTGAATACTATCTCGGTACGCTTACGGTCGAGTATCTCGCTTGAGAAGAGAGTCTCTGAAGTGCAGTACTCCTTTCCCGATATGACAAGTCTGTCCTCGAAGGAGCGTCTGAGGGAGGATGAGTAGTCGCCATCCGACCAGGACGAGCGTGTGTCGAAGAAGTTCACGGCATCGGGGAGGAAGTCGAACTCCGGCGACGATGCACCGCGGGGGGAGACAACGGCAAGGTAGTTCCTGTTCGACATGACATAGTCGCTGTATCCTCTCTCCTCGTAGTCGTACTCCTTCATCGACGGGCCTTCTGTGTCCCTCCAGAAGCAGTTTTCGGCATCCAGTATCGCCCTCCAGAAGACGCGGTGGGAGTTGTATCTCAGCGGCGCGAGTTCGGAGTCGTAGATGAAGAGATTTCCCATCGAGGTGTTGAAGAGCGCAGTCGTGACATCCTTCTTCAGAAACCGGTTGTTCCTCGTCTGGGCATTCTCCGCTATCGTTATGAATCTGTTGTAGAGGTATCTGAAGCCCTCGTTCTTCACAAAGAGGCTGTTGATCGAAGAGAGCGAGAAGGTCTCTCCGTCCCTGCCGTACCATCCCTGTGGAAGGTAGTCGGCCCTTTTCACGGGAACAGATGAGAGGGAGAGCGTCTGGACTCTGTCGAGAATGTCGCATAAAAGAAGCCCCGGGCGGCTTCCCTTCCCCTCCCTTACGGCACCCAGTACGAGCTGGTCGATATTGAGGAATATGAGAGAGCCGTCTCCGCCCTCGTGGACGGCCGTGAGAATGCGGCTCCTGAGGGAGGCATAGTCGCACTTTCCGTCGGCATACTCCCTCACTGCCAGTGAGACGGAATCCCTCACAGGGTAGATTCTCACACGCTTACCCAGTTCATTCATGACGAAGGGCTCTGTGGATATCTCCCCGCCATTTCTCTCCGAGTATGTAGATATGAATACGTTGTCTATTCCGGCGTTGTTGAGAAGCGAGACGTAGTGCGGCTGCCAGAGCTCGCCGTAGAAGAAGGCCGAATTGGGCAGAACCCCGTATTCGTGCCTTATCTCGCTTGTGAGCTTCTCTATCTGGGCACCCCTGTCCTTCGGAGGAAGGAGGGAGAGCACGCTCTCGCTCCAGGAGCCGGAAAGATGTTCCACATCGCCCCGCTTCGAGAGCATTCTCATTAAAGTGGCATAGTCTCCCCTCTCGCGCCTCATGTACTTTATCATCTGCGATGACTGATAGATCATCACACGGTTTCCCGGCTTGTTGAAAAGGTACGAAAGGAGGGGCTCGTATACGAGAGAGAGCGTTCTTTCAAAAAGAGAGGAAGATGCGCTGAAGAGCGTAGTATATATTCCAAGAAGCACCTTCATCTCTTTCTCCTCTGTCCTCCTTAGAGCTTATGGATACACTTCTGAGGACATTTCTCACATGCCTCCGCGGCGCCTGTCTGACACTTCGTTCTGTCGTTGTGAGAAAGGAAATTCTCTACGACGAACGGAGATGATTCGACCTTCACTTCGCAGATTCTGCATCCTATGCATGATGCTGCACAGGCCTTCTTCGCCTTTGCGCCGGGCTCATGGTTCGAGCATGCCACCGCATATTCAAGCGAATACGGAATGAGCTTAATAGTACCCTTAGGACATACTCTAGTGCAAGCACCGCAGCCGATGCATTTTTCGCGCTTTACGACGATCCTCCCGTCCTCTGTGCGTTCAATGGCCCCGGCGGGACATACCTTCATACACGAGCCGAGTCTGAGGCAGCCCTCGCGGCAGGCACTGTCTCCACCGTAGAGAAGAGAGAGGGCATTGCAGTCCTCGATACCCTCGTACTCGAATTCCTTCTTTGTAAGGGCATCATTGCCGCCGCAGAATACGAAGGCGACCATTCTCTCCTTCTTCTCGGCCGCAACACCGACGATCTCGCTCATTTTCCGGCTCAGCTCATCGCCGCCCGGCTGACAGAGTCCGGGAGCCGCCGTGCCGTTGTTGACGGCCTCTGCATAGGCCGCACAGCCTGCAAAGCCGCAGCCGCCGCAGTTGGCGCCGGGCATGATCTCCTCCAGGAGCGCAAGCCTTTCATCCTTCTTCACACTGAGTTTCTTCTCCGCAAAGGAAAGTCCGAGCCCGAGCAGGAGGCCCAGAACGGAGAGAACACCGAAAGCATACAGAATGTTTATCACACCTTCCTCCTTTTCCCTATGCCAGATTGAGATTCATCAGAAGCGTCGAATCGAAAGCCATGAATGCAAGTGCCATGATCGATGCCGATATGAATGTGATCGGGACGCCTCTGAACCACTTCCTGACGGGAGTGAGGGAGAGCCGCTCTCTGATGTTCGACATCAGGACGATTGCGAGCGTGAAGCCGATTCCCGCGGCGGCACCCGCCGTGAAGGATTCGAGAAGGTTATGACCCTCGTCGATATTGATGATGGCAATACCGAGAACTGCGCAGTTCGTCGTTATGAGCGGAAGGTATATTCCGAGTGCCTTATACAGGGAAGGCGAGAACTTGCGGATGATCATCTCCACGAACTGTACAAGTGCCGCAATGGCGAGAATGAAGGCGATCGTCTTCATGTACTCGAGTCCGAAGGGAACAAGTAAGCCGTAGTAGATGAGCCAGCAGAAAACAGATGTGACGGAGGTGACGAATGTTACGGCGACGCCCATTCCGATGGCAGCCGAAGAGTTCTTGCTCACTCCGATGAAGGGACAGAGTCCCATGAACTTCACAAGTATGAAGTTGTTGACGAATATGTAGGTGACAAGAATTCCTATGTATCTCATTTCTTCACCTCCTTTTCACTGTCCCTCGCCTGCTTCCAGATGAAGAAGGCCTTGAGGTAGCCCATGACGAGAAGTGCTCCCGCACTTACTCCGATGACTCTCATCGGGGATGAGGAAAGGCCCGGGATACGGACAACGCCGTCCCAGTCTCCGATGGCGAAGAGAGTGATGGTTCCGTTACCGATGACCTCTCTGATGAGGGCTATGAATGTCAGTCCGATCGTGAAGCCGCACCCCATGCCGATGCCGTCGAGCGCGCTGTCGAGAACGCTGTTCTTGTTTGCAAAGGCCTCGGCCCTGCCGAGTATGATGCAGTTGACGACGATGAGGGAGAGGTAGATTCCGAGTGCCTCATAGAGATCGGGAAGGTAGGCATGCATGATCATCTCGAGAATCGTGACGAAGGACGCGATGATTACGATGTATGCCGGAATTCTTATCGAATCGGGGATTACCTTCTTGAGTGCACTTATGAAGATATTCGAGCCGGTGAGGACGAAGATGACGCCCGCGCCCATTCCCAGTGCGTTGCTCACCTGTGTGGAGACGGCAAGCGTCGGACACATTCCGAGCATGATTATGAATATGGGGTTTTCCTTCCAGAGCCCCTTTGTCAGTTCATATAGATGTCCTTTCATAATGCTTTCTCCTTGACATAGCTGCTGCCACTTCTGAGCGTTGCAGATACGGCTCTGAATGTAAACGAAGCGCCGTTGATGAGGGCCTTGTTCTTTTCATCCAGTTCTGTCTTACCCGACGGGAACGATATCGTGTCACCCATACCTGTGAAGATGTCCATATACCATTCGTTCTCGGCGTTCTTGCCCAGTCCCGCAGTCTCGCTGTCCTCTGTCATCTGGGCCTTCATGAGTGCGCCCTTCGTGTCGTAGGAAGCGATGATGGTGAACTCTCCGCCGTAGCCCTTGCCCTTGAGACAGAGCACGTAGCCCGAGATCTTTCCGCCGCTGTAGAGAGGTGTCTCCTCCTTCACCGTATCGTTATCGGGGACTGTGAGTGTGTCGCCGATCTCGAGGCCGGAGCTCACCTTCTCCAGTGCCGCCCTGTTGGCCCGAGCGATATTCTCGGCAATGACGGGGGATGTGAAGGAGTTTACCCATGCGCAGAGTGCGGCGCAGACGGCGCAGATGAGAAAGAGGACGATGCCTGTTCTTACGATTGTCTTCATGCCTTCACCTCCTTCTTCTCCTTTACGAAGCCGAACTTCTTCCTCGTCACGTACTTGTCGATTGTCGGCGTCACCATGTTCATGAGGAGTATCGCAAGCGACACGCCCTCGGGAAGGGAGCCGAAGTAACGGATGATGAAAGTGAAGAAGCCGCAGCCGAAAGCGTAGATTATCTCACCCTTGGGGGTGTTCGGGCTTGTCACCCAGTCCGTTGCCATGAATATGGCACCGATGAGAAGACCGCCCGAGAATACTGCCATGAGAACCTCGCCTGTGAAGAGTCCCGTTCCGTTGGCAAGTCCCCCGAACACCCATGTAAGGAGCGCGAATGACCCGATGAAGAATACAGGAACATACCATGTGATGACTCTCTTGAGGATGAGGAATATCCCTCCCAGAATGAGAAGGAGAGCACTGAGCTCCCCGATAGAGCCGCTTGCAAAGCCGAAGAACTCGTCGACGACGTAGGGGTTTATGTTGAGTGCACTTCCGATCTTCGATGCAAAGGATGTCATCGGATAGCCGGTCGAGGAGAGAATCTCGTAGGACGAGAGTGAGCTCCCGAGCTCCATCTTGAGAGCCGAAAGAGGGGTTGCTCCCGCACTGAGCTCCGCGCTCTTGTTGAAGACCCACGGAAGTGTGAAGGACGACATCTGCGAGGAGAACGAGAAGAAGACGAAGGCCCTTCCCGCGATTGCAGGGTTGGCCCAGTTGCACCCGAGTCCTCCGAATGTCCACTTCACGACACCGATAGCGAATGCAGATGCGATCACCGGTACATAGAAGGGAACCGTGGACGAGAGGTTCATTCCGACCAGAAGTCCCGTGACAAGCGCCGAGCCGTCCAGAATCGTATGTTCCTTTGATATTTTATTAAGAAGATACTCCGTCAGAACAGAGGATGCGATGCTGAGAAGAAGCACGAGTGCGGCTCTCCAGCCGAACATTATGCATCCCCACACCGCCGACGGCAGAAGTGCGATGGTGACATAGAGCATCGCCTTGTCTGTTCTTATCGAATCATGTATATGAGGACTTACCCTGACCTTCATCATTTTGCCTTCCTCCCCATCTTCTTTCCGAGTCTGAATGCCTGCACGAGATTGAGGTGTGACGGACATGAGTATGCGCAGCACCCGCACTCCTTGCAGTCCATGAGCCCGATATCCATCGCCTCCTGGTAGTGTGCATTCGTTATAAGCCGGTACATGTTGTTGGGTGTGAGTCCCATCGGACAGTGCTGTGCGCACTTTCCGCAGTGCATGCACGGGAATATGGGGCTCTCCGGCTGCGCCTTGAGGCACACCAGGCCGTTGTTGCCCTTCACTGTCGGGATATCGAGTGAATCGAGATCGAAGCCCATCATCGGACCGCCGGCCATGAACTCCGCGCCCTCCTCCTCCACGCCCGAGCAGTACTCGAAGAGTCTTCTGAACGGTGTTCCGAAGGGCACTATGAGGTTCTTCGGCTCCTTTATGCATTCTCCCGATACTGTGACAACCCTCTCGATAAGGGGCTTATGATAGACGACAGCCTCGAATATGGCGTTGATCGATGCCGTGTTGCATACGATGCACCCTATGTCGAGCGGAAGCTTTCCCGACGGAACGGCACGCCTGGTGAGAGCGTAGAGAAGCTGCTTCTCGTCGCCCTGGGGATATTTCATCTTCATGAGAGCAACAGTGACAGAAGCCCCCATCTCCGCGGCAGTCTTTTCAAGAAGAAGTGCCGCGTCCTCCTTGTTCTCCTCCACCGCGATTATGATCTTCTCGGGATTGAGGATTCTGGAAGCTATCATGGTGCCTTCGATTACGGCCTCCGGCCTCTCCATCATGAGACGGTAGTCGCATGTAAGGTAGGGCTCGCATTCGACGGCGTTGATCACAAGGTATTCAACACGCCTTCCGTTTGTGGCGAACTTGACAGATGTGGGGAATGTCGCGCCCCCCATACCGACGATGCCGTTATCCCTCACTACCGCGGCAAGCGCCTCACTAGTCATTCCCTTCCATTCGAAGCGCTCTTTATAGAGCTCCGGCTGCTCGGCATCGCTTTCGATTACAACTGCGTCGCATACGGCACCGTTGCAGATCACGGTCTTCCTGATTTCCTTCACGACACCGCTTACAGGCGAGTGGACTGCCGCAGATACGAACGACGAGGGAGATGCGATAAGCTGTCCCTTCTCAACCCTGTCCCCCTTGGAGACGACTGCCGTTGCCGGTGCCCCGATATGCTGCGAAAGCGGCACAACCAGCTCGGGAGGGACGGGAAGACACTCTATCTTCTTCTCCTTCGAGAGACTTTTCTTATCACAGGGATGGATACCTCTCTTAAATGTAGCTCCTCTTAACACTACATCCTCCTTTTTTTCAACTCCTTAAATGCTACTCCAACGTCAGATAAAACGCAATTTTCACCTTTTTTACGATAAACTTTTATTGTTATCGACTATTCTTTCCAGAGTAAGAAGTTACAGCGTCAATATTTCGCTAATTCTTTATTTATAAAGAAATAACTTATTAAATTTTACATTTGTGCAATCATTTTTCACCATCCTTTCCTTCGCTTTACATCAAAAAAGAGAAATCATACTTGCCAATACACAAAAAACGGAGGGGAAGATTGACACCAGTCAAAGACTCTCCTCCCTGACGGCGGCAGAGGACTCCAGGAGATTGTGACCATATAACTGAAGCGGGCGCTGATGCACTGGATCAGATGGAGGAGACAACAAGCGAAAAGACCTTCATTCTTTCAAAGACTGAAGCTGAAACATATTTCGATAATAACTCAAACTTCGCACTCTCATAAAAAGGGATCTGCCGTCAACCTCAATATCATAAG
>CAVACS010000023.1:0-23014 GCA_963587105.1 Anaerovoracaceae bacterium
GGCCAGAGCTGATGTGCTTAATGCCATAACAGAGCTTGAAATAAGCAAGAAAGGCGAAGAGATAGCATTCTCTTCTTCCGGCGCCGAGATCCTCAGAATAAAAAACGCCGCCTTTCTCTCGTCATCGTCCTTCGGGATCGTGACAGAGGGCTCTGGCAGCGTCACTCTTTCAGTCTGGTAAGACCTATTTATCCTCGAAGACCTGCTCCGGTTTCTCCTTCAGAAGCTCGGGGTGTGCCATATAGTGCTTGAACATCTTGAGAGACGACGCCCAGTAGTAGCCGTTCGTTGTTCTCTCGTCCATGTTGACTGTAATATCGACAACTCTCTTCTTTATCGGGTCCCCGTCTTCCGTGAAGTCGTACATCGTCCTCTTTGCCCCGAATGCGATGAAGATGGGGCAGTTGCCGAAATTGTAGAGATGGTGTCTGATCGGCGGAATGTTGAGGGAGGCCATGTTCGTTATGAACATCGACGCATGGAACGGAGATGCCTCCTTCAGAGCGGGAAGAAGAAGGTTGAAATAGTCGAGAGTCTTTAAAAACCACATCGCGGCCTTCAACAGGAGTCCCGGGATCTTCGTCAGTATCTTGGCGTACTTATCGGTATCGGTATCCTTCATTCCCTGTTCGATCTTCTTCGTCACCTCATCATATATCTGATAGATGTCGTAATCGGGCTTGAAGTGCATCTTGATGGTGGTTTCCATTCCGTCGATGCTCATCTTCCTCATTATCGCAAGAGATACTGTTATCTCATTCCTGCCGTAGATGCGCTGCCCGCGTATATAACGGTTGGTCTTCGGTCTCTGACTGACCATCCTCACGTAGGCGGCCAGAATTACATGCAGTACGCCGAAGCCCTCGAGTCCCTCGTCCCTCATCTCCTTTATGAATTTTTCAGTCGGAGCAATTTCGAAGAAATCGTTGACAGTGTTCTGGCTGTCGTTCCTCTCCACCATCACGTAGGGGATGAACGTATCGAACGGATAAAGGTTCCTGATCCTGTGCCCCTCTTTGATTCTTTTACTCATGTTCCGGATTATATATCCAAAAAGTACAATTTATCTAGATAGTGTCTGTTTTTGTCCAAAAACTTCCATCTAGAAGAGTAATGCAGAAAGATGCTATATTGTTGAAAATAAACTCTAAGCGCCCTTTGGAAGGCGCGAAGGACAGTTAACAATGGACACAGAAATCAGAGAGGAAGGAATCCCGAAGCCCCTCAACTTCATCGAGAAGATCATCGAGGACGACCTCAGGGCCGGCAGAGTCCCGGACAACAGGATCGTCACACGTTTTCCCCCCGAGCCCAACGGCTACCTCCATATCGGGCACATCAAGAGCATCTGCCTCAATTTCGGACTTGCGGAGAAATACCGCGGCATCTGTCATCTCAGACTCGACGACACAAACCCGGCAAAGGAAGATATGGAGTACATCGACTCCATCAAGAGCGACATCAGATGGCTCGGCTTCGACTGGGGGGAGCATGAATACTACGCTTCCGACTACTATGACCAGCTCTACGAGATCGCACTCGATCTCATCAGAAAGGGCAAGGCCTATGTAGACTCCCTCTCTCCCGAGGAGATGAAGGCGTACAGGGGAACGCTGACGGAGCCGGGGAAGAACAGCCCCGACAGGGACCGTCCGGTCGAGGAGAACATGGATCTCTTCCTGAGGATGAAGAACGGAGAGTTCCCGGAAGGAAAGTACACCCTCAGAGCCAAGATCGACATGGCGAGCCCGAATATAAACATGAGGGACCCCGCACTCTACAGAATCAAGTATGCCGAGCATCCGAGAACGGGAAACAAATGGTGCATCTACCCGATGTATGACTTCACACACCCCATAAGCGATGCAATCGAAGGCATCACGCACTCGATCTGCACCCTCGAGTTCGAAGATCACCGCCCCGCATACGACTGGGCGACAAGCATCGACAACATCGATCACACACCCCATCAGTACGAGTTCGCAAGACTCAATATCACATACTGTCTCATGAGCAAGAGAAGACTGCTCTACCTTGTCAACAACAACTTCGTCTCGGGATGGGACGATCCGAGAATGCCGACTGTCAGCGGCATAAGAAGAAGAGGCTACTCCCCCGAATCGATGAGGGACTTCGTCTCGAGAGTCGGAGTTGCGAAGGTCGAAGGTGTCGTCGACTTCTCTCTTATGGAGTTCTGCGTGAGAGAGGACCTCAACAAGAGGGCGAAGAGGCTTATGGCCGTACTCGATCCTGTGAAGCTCGTCATCGACAACTACCCGGAGGACAAGGTCGAATACTTCACGGCAGTCGACAATCCCGAGGATGAAAAGAGCAGCACACACGAGGTGGCTTTCACACGCGAGCTCTACATCGAGAGGGAGGACTTCATGGAGAACCCCGTCAAGGGCTACCACAGACTCTATATCGGTAATGAGATAAGGCTCAAGGGTGCCTACTATGTCACGGCGGTGAGCCTCGAAAAGAACGACGACGGCTCGGTTTCCGTCATCCACTCTATATACGATCCGCTTTCAAGGGGCGGCGAGACAGCTGACGGAAGAAAGGTAAAGGGAACAAGCCACTGGGTGAGCGCATCCATCAATACGAGAGCCGAAGTCAGGCAGTATGACAAGCTCTTCAAGAGTGAAACCCCCGGTGCCGCGACAGGAAATTACCTCGACGATCTCAATCCCGACTCGCTCATCGTTCTCAAGAACGCATATATCGAGAAGGAGGCTGAAAAGGCAGAGGTCGGAGATTATCTCCAGTTCGTGAGAAACGGCTACTACTGTGTCGACTCGCGCGACAGCAGACCCGGAAGCATGGTATTCAACAGGACAGTCACACTCAAGGACAGCTGGTCGAAGATGAAGGCGAAGATGGGACTCTGAGCCCCTCCGGCACACTAAAGAGAGCCGTTTTCTTATCGGAAGCGGCTCTTTTTATGTGAAAAAGCAGTTCAGAAACTGACTCTGCCTCCGACAGAAAGGCCGTATCTGAAGCCCTTTGTAGTGCGGCCCCATCTGTATGTGAAATCTGCAGAGGCAAAGAGCGAGAACATATCATTCAGGCGGTATTCATACCCGAGAGATACTATCGAGAACCATTCGCCGTAGTTCATATTGCTCCCCACTCCTATCTTCCCGCCGAAGGTTCCCTCTGCATAGAGAGACGGCAGGAACTGTGTATAGTAGCGTGCAGATACCCCGACGGGAACAAAGCCGCTGAAATCGTAGCCGGCGACGACACCGATGGAGAAGTTCTCCTTCACTGCATAGTCAACCTTGAGGTAAGCTGACGGAACATATCCGTAGACCGAGTCACCGCTGTTCTCTAAAAGGAGGGAGAGCGAGAAATTCTTCACGCTTCTTCCCGCCCCTGTCAGCGGAGAGGGCGCACTCTCCGTTTTATCTTCATCCGCCCCGCCTCCTGATTCCCTTCTTCTCTCCAGAGGCGAAGATGAGCTCTCCGGAGGGAGAGTGAAGTATTCGTCTATGAGCGGGAGCAGCGCGCTGAAGAGCATCGAAGCATCATCATTTCCGAATGAAGAAGAGTATTCGAGAGTAAGATCCGAACCGGAGGCAAGAATCGTTCCGTAGTCCAGAACTATGGGGTATTCCTCCCTCAGATATGCCAGAAATGATGCCGTCTCATCAGAAGAGAAGGTCTCGGGAACGGTGATCACAGCCCTGTCAGAATATATTGCGGCCTCAACCCGGCCCTTTACGGTATCTCCTTCCTTCGTGATCACGAGTTCATCATCTGAAGAGGTGGCGGCAAGCGTGCTCTTCTCGCTGTTGTACTGGTTGAGAAAGTCCTTGTACTCCTTCCACATCGCCTCTACTTCATCCTCCGTCTTCCTCTCATAGGAGAGCGTGAGCGTGGATGAGGAGAGTGTGTACTCGATTTTCCCCATCCCCGGATGGAGAAAGAGGTAGCGGCTGATGATGGAGCGTATCTCATCATCCCCGATATTGAAAACGAGAGTGGCGGAAACGGGATTGAACTCCGCCTTTATGAAAATCTCTCCTCCTCGATAGAAGAAGGAGGAAGAGAAATCTCCGCTCTCATCCGTCACATCTTCTGCATAAGGAGAGAGTGTGAGAGGAGCAGAGGCTGCTTCCTCTCTGGAAGAGGGAAGAGAAGCCGTCGTCTGAGCAGGCGCAGAGGTACCGGTCTCCGCCTCATCCCCTTCCTTCCTCTTACACGAAAAAGAGAGAAGTACAAAAGTCAGAATCAACAATATGGTAAGAAATCTTTTCACAGTATCAGCTCCATCTAGTATCAATTAAAACAGATATTCTCCCCGAATGGTAACAGAAAGTCTTCTTCTTTCATATATTCCCGTCATAACCGTACAGGTTGCATCATTCATGGTTTTAAAAGTTCGTCATTTAAGGTAACATATGCCAATGACAGAGTGGATGATAACGGAGGAAATAAGTGACCGCCAGACCCGGCTCGAGGACGAGGGGTACAACGCCTACTGCCTCAGGACGAAGACAGGCTGGGAGGCAGATGCGGCCGCGCATATCAATCTTCTCAATGAAAGGATTCTTGCACTTCCCTTCATAAAGCTCTCCCACAAGAGCGTGAAAGGAGTGAAGAGCGTCGTACAGAAGAATCTTCTTCCGTCATACGTCTTTCTCTTCACTCCGAAGGATTACCGCATCGAAAACCTCGACAGGAGGTTCCGCGAGGGCTTTGCATTCATCCACTACGGAGACGAAGACGACATTCATCTCCGCGACGGCGATCTCAGATGGGCACGCTGGGTCTTCTCCTCGGGGGGAATAATCGGCATGAGCCGGGCCATAAAGGTCAACGGCAAGGTCAGGATAATCGACGGCCCGCTCTCAGCCCTTGAGGGCCAGATAAAGGAATACTCGAAGAAGAACCGCAACTGCCGTATAGAGACAGTTCTCTTCAACAGGGTGATCAGCGTATGGCTCCCCTTCACCTACATAGAGGAGATAAAGAACTAGACTCTGTACATTCTGGAAAGGATGAAGAGTACTAATCTATCGGGAAAGAACCTCATAAGAAAGCAGAGGAGCTTGTATCTGACGCCGCATACCGTCCTCACCGGAGGATTGCTGCGGCGGGCTGTCTTCACGATGACGGAGGCGACCCCAGAGGGACTTGAGCCTCCCCTTTCGTCCTTTTCTATCTCTCTGAGAGCACGCCTGTACGACTCCAGGTAGGGAGAGGAAGAGTCGATGGCGCATATGCGCTTTGCCGTGAATGACGTTGAAAGATCTCCCGGCTCCACTATGCTGACCCTCACCCCGAGTGCTGCACTCTCCATCCTCATAGCCTCGAAATGTGCTTCGAGGGCATATTTCGTCGCAGAGTAATGAGCCTGGAACGGAAGCGGCACTCTTGCACCAACCGATGTTATGACAATGACAAGCGCCCTCTTCGAGCGTCTCATCTGAGGGAGGGCGAGGCGTGTAAGATTGACCGTTCCGAAGTAGTTCGTTTCGAAGATTGCCCTCACGAGGGCGGGGTCGCTGTCCTCGGCGCTTCCCCCGATTCCGAAGCCTGCGACGTTCACCAGAAGTGAAAAGTCCCCCATTTCGGAGAGAACTTTCCTGATTGACGCCTCGTCTGTAATATCGAGAGGACGCATGATGAGCTTTCCCTTCCCGAGAGCCTCTTCGCTTCTTTCTGCGCTGCGGGAGCCTCCCCATACCTCATAGCCCTTCTCTACGAGGGCATGAGATACCGCCTTTCCGATTCCGCTTGTCGCGCCAGTGACAAGTACCTTTCTGCCATAGATGAACTTTTCCATTCAGGTCCTCATAGAATGCCCTGCATCGGCAGGGCACTCTTCAATCCTCGTTCTTTTCGATGTATTCCTGGTCCTTCAGCCAGTCAGCCGTAGCTCCCTGGCGGTTCTTGTTGGCCATGAAGGAGTCGTAGCCGAAGGGCTTGGGGGAACTCTTCTTCCTCCCGTTGCCGCCTCTTCTGTCATCACGGGATGATGAATAGCCGTCACGTGAGGAATAGGACGAACGCTTGTATGATGATCTGCTGCCGTCGCTGTCCCTGCGTGCAAACGACGAATGCTCCTCCTTCTTGGAGTAATCGCGGCCGTCTCTCCAGCTCTTCGTCTCGTCTCTTCTGTATTCACGTCTCTCATCGCTTCTGCGGTAGCGATCTCTTTCTCCGTAGCGGGAAGGACGGTCTTCTCTGTCATAGCTGTAGCTGTCCCTGTCGCTGTAGCGTGAAGAACGGCTGGGGTAGCTGCCGCCTCTATCGCGGTAGTTTGAAGAGCGTTCCCTGTAGCCTTCATTTCTGTCGTCCCGGCGTTTTCTCACGTCTTCTCTGTCGCCGTAACGGGAAGAGCGCTCCCTGTCGTCACCCGCTCCGCTATAGCGTGAGGGCCTTTCCCTGTAGCTGCCGTCTCTCCCTGTACCGTCTTCTCTTCTCTTTTTTGATGAGTAGTCTCTTTCTCTTCTGTCATCTGAAGAGATTTTCTTCTCTTTTTCTTCGTTATCATCGAAGGAGAAGGAGCGTGCCTCTTTTCTCTCACGCCTGCTTTCTTCTCTTTTGTCATCAAGATTCACGTTGAACCTTTCAAGCTCTTCACTCATTTTTCTTTCTTTCCTTTCACGTTTTCTTCCGCTCTTCTTTCTCAATAACCAGACTCTGCAGCTCTTTCTCCTGTGGGAGAAGTTCAGAGCATAGAGGGAGGATGTGAGTTCCTCCGCCTCATACATTGCATCAAGTTTCCTCTTCTCGAATCTGAATCCCTGGAGATTCTCCGAAAAGAGTACGACACCGCCGTCTGAGAGTACATCATACAGACTTGTCAGAAGCTTTGCATGGTCCTTCTGCACATCCCAGTCCTCTGCCTTGTGGGAGTTGGAGAACGAGGGAGGATCGACGATGATGAGATCCCAGACCTTCTTTTCCCTTGCAGCTTCATTCACAAAGACCCTGACATCTGCTGTCACCGTGCTGTATTTGTCCTCGTCGAGAAAGCCGTTGGCGCTGAGATTGCGCCGTCCCCACTCCGAATATACATTCGAGAGGTCGACGCTTGTGACGCTTTCGGCAGGAGAAGAGGCGGCATATACTGAAAACGATGCCGTATATGAAAAGAGATTGAGAACACGCTGGTTCCTCGCCATCTCCCGCACCATCGCCCTTGTCTCCTCCATATCGAGAAAGAGTCCGGTGTCGGTGTATTTTTCAAGTTCGCATTCGAAGACGAGGCCGTTCTCACGCACCGTCACAGTGCACTCCCCCACGCCCTTCTCATGCTGCTCTCTCGCGTCCCTCTTCTTTCTCACGGCGTAGACGATCCGGCTCTTCTCGACATAGAGATAGCGCGAGACAATATCCTTTATCTCGGAGACAGTATCATCTCCCAGTCCCCCGTCAGAGTAGTCGACGATGCGTGTCCAGTCACCGTAAAGATCAACCGTTACGGGTATTTCTTCGAGGTTTCTGTCATAGACACGGGAGGTGCTGCTGTCAGTATTCTTCATCCAGCGTCTGGCTTCGAGGCCGGCACTTTTCAGGATTTTTCCGAAATCCTTTCTTAAATAGTCATCCACAAGCGAGATATTATCGAATAGTTGAAAAAAAAGATAGCCGTTCATTTTCCTCTTTTGCTATTATTAGGCTATGGTATATGACACAGACGTAAAGGCTTTCATCGAGGAAAGAGAGAAGAAGCTGGGGGGCAGGCTGATCTGGCGCACATTCGCAACTTGGTTTGCGGAAATGGGGAGGGAGAGGCGCGAATGGGGCGTCTTCCTCTACTCCGACGGCAGGAGTCTCGTCATCGAGGATTTCTTCCGTCCCAGCACGATTCTCGGCTACGAGATAAAGTCAAAAAGCGAGAAGGAAAGAGAGGCGGCATACGTCAAGCTCGAGATCGTCCTTCCTCTCTCGGACGTGAAGGCTGTGCAGTACTGTTCGAGACGGAGCGCCGAGAAATCCCTTAAAACAATAAATGATGTCAGTAAAAGTGCAACTTTGTTGAATAAGATATTCACAAAGAACTGTACGAAACTCGTCGTCGGGGAGCGCATCTTCTTCTTCGAGCTTCCGTCTTACAAGGAATTTAAAAAATTTATCGATAAAAACAAGGAGTTTTAAAAATGAGTGTTTTCAAAGCTTATGACATCCGCGGCGTCTGGAAGAAGGACTTCGACGAGACGACCGTCTATAAGGTCGGATTCTTCCTTCCTTCTCTATTGAAGACTGACCACGTCGTCGTCGGCAGAGATGTCAGAGAGTCATCTCCCGTTATCCACGACGAGCTTATCAGGGGAATAACGGACAGCGGTGCCGATGCATGGGACCTGGGTCTGAGTTCGACACCCATGGTCTACTTTGCAACAAACTTCCTCAAGGCTGATGCATCTGTCCAGATCACGGCATCCCATAACCCGGCTCAGTACAACGGCCTCAAGATCAGCCGCACCGGCGCACTCCCCGTCGGCGGAGAGACAGGTCTCAAGGACCTCGAAAAGATGGTCAACGAGAACGAGGTCGTTCCCGCAGAGAAGAAGGGTGTGGTCAAGGACTACTCATATGTAAGAGAGGAGTACATCAAGTTCTTCGCTCCCTACGCAGAGGGACTGGAGGATCTCAAGCTCTCCATCGACTGTTCGAACGGAATGTCCTCCATCATCATCAAGGACGTTCTGAAGAACAACAGGAACATCCACTACATCTACGATACACTCGACGGTTCATTCCCGAACCATGAGCCGAACCCCCTCGAGGAGAAGAACTGCAGAGACCTCGAGAAGGAAGTGAAGAAGAACGGCTCCGACTGCGGCGTCATCTACGACGGCGATGCCGACAGAGTCATTTTCGTCGACGACAGGGGTGAATGGATCCAGCCCGACTACATCACGGCCGTACTCGGCTACTACTACAAGAAGAAGGGCATGCTCGGCGCATCTCTCTGTGATGTCAGAACAAGCAAGAGCACGACTGACTACCTCGAGAAGGAAGGCTGGAAGAACACGGTCTGGAAGGTCGGACACGCATTCGCAAAGCTCAAGATCCGTGAGATAAACGGCATCTTCGGCGGAGAGCTTGCAGGCCATTACTACTTCAAGGAGTTCGGCAACTGCGACAGCGGCGTACTCGCTTCGCTGCTCGTACTCAATGTCGTGAAGGACCTCAAGAAGGAAGGCAGAACCCTCTCATCCTTCCTCAAGGATATCATCGTATATGCAAACTCGAGCGAAACGAACTTCCGCCTCGAGAACAAGGACGGCGCAATAAATGCACCCTACGAGAAGTATGCTCCATCGGCAGTAAAGGTCATGGATTTCGACGGCTACAGAATCGAATACCCCGACTGGTGGTTCAGCGTCCGCAAGTCCAATACCGAGCCTTTCCTCAGAATCGTATGCGAAGCGAAAAACGAGGATATGCTCCGCGATAAGATGGACGAGATCAGCGCTATCATCCACTCCTTCAACTGAGTTCTTCCCGCTCTTCCTCACAGCTCCGGCTGTGGGGATTTTTTATGCCGCCGTGGCATCCGGCAACAGAGGATGAGAAATATAGCTTACAGAAGAAACCGTTAATTTTTATCAAAATAATTGATGTATTGCACAACTTTTCAAAAATTCTTTCGGAATATTGCAATTTTTCTTAAATAATCTATCATGTATGCGATAAGAGGTATACCTATGACCAATGACTACGAATACATAATTCACAACAACGGAGATTTAACAAAGAAGGACCAGCGGAAAGCAAAGGAGATGTTCCCCGTCTCGATTGCAAGGGAGGCAAGGAAGTTCCACCGTCAGATTCCGGGATACAGAATGACTCCCCTTCTCGCAATGCCCAACCTCAGCCACATGCTCGGCGTCGGCGGTATCTACATAAAGAACGAGGCGGAGAGGCTCGAGCTCAACTCCTTCAAGGTTATGGGCGGCTCGTTCGCCATCTACCGTTTCATGAAGAAGCTTCTCGGCATGGAAGATAAAGAGCTCACATTCGATTATCTTGTAAGCAGAGAGTGCCACGACAGGGTCGGTGACATCGTATTCTGCTCGGCAACCGACGGCAATCACGGAAGGGGACTTGCCTGGGCTGCAAAGATGCTGGGCCACAAGTGCAGGATCTACGTCCACAGCGAGACGACACAGGCCAGAATCGACGCCATAAAGAAGTACGGCGCCACAGTGACAGTCGTCGACGGCAACTACGACGATGCGGTAAGACGAGCTGCAGAGGACGCAGAGAAGAACGGCTGGTATGTCATTTCAGATACCTCCTGGCCGGGATACAGCGAGATTCCGACATGGATCATGCAGGGCTATACATCGATGCTGCTCGAAGCACAGGAGCAGTTTGCCGGCATGGGTATACAGAAGCCGACTCACGTAATCGTACAGGCGGGAGTGGGGGCACTTGCGGCATCGGTCGTCGGATTCTACACAGCTCTCTTTCCAAATGATCCTCCCCTCTTCATCGTCGTCGAACCCGACAAGGCTGCATGTGTCTACGAGTCCATCAAGGCGGGCGACGGACTCTGTCACAGCGTCAAGGGAGACCTGGACACAATCATGGCGGGACTTGCTTGCGGAGATCCCTCCCCGATCGCCTTCGATATCCTCAACAGCAATGCCGACATCTTCATAAAGGTTCCCGATTACATTGCGGCACGCGGCATGAGAATCCTCTCCTGCCCCCTCAAGGGCGACCCGTTCGTCATCAGCGGCGAAAGCGGAGCCGTGCCTCTGGGAGCACTCTACTCCCTCCTCACGGAAAACGAGGACGAAAAGCTCAGGGATGCACTTCAAATCGACAAAGACTCTCTCATCTTCATGATCAACACCGAAGGAAATACAGATCCGATGCACTTCAGACAGATCATCTGGGATGGAAGGAATCCCGTTCCGAAGGAGTACAAGACAAGAAGGTAGCTTCAGGCCGTCCGGTGGCAGGGACGGCTTTTTCAATCCCTTTTCCTCCTCCGATTTATTTTCCTCTACTCTATTGACAATGAATTGTCTTTGCTCTAAAGTGCATTTGTTCGTCAGGACATTCTCCGGTAGCTCAGTCGGTAGAGCAGGTGGCTGTTAACCACCCTGTCGGGGGTTCAAATCCCTCCCGGGGAGAGAGTAAGGCACAGGTGACTGTGTCTTTTTTTTGGCGAGTTTCTGCCGTTGAATCTATTCCGGGCTAAAGACCATATACTTGCTTATACATGAAATCTCCGTACGACAATCTTGTATCAACATTCCTCTCCCTCGACCGGACTCTGAGAGCGCATCTGATGCTGAAGGCGTCATCAGCATTCTCATAGAAAGAGGCATCATGGAGAAATCTGCCTTCGTTCTTCCCAGAATTCATGAATTATCGAAGATCAGAATAACCGGTATGTAAAATTCACGTGACAAAGTGACAAAAACAACGTTTGACAACAGAATATTATATGCCTTATCTTCTGATCAGTAATAATTACTAATAAGAGGAGACAAACAAATGAGAAGTATCACAACACTCGATCTGCAGTATGCACATCGCTTCTACAACTTCAAGGGTGAAGCACAGTATCTTCACGGACACACCGGAATCCTGACGATTGAAGTCGAAGATTCCATCAACTGCGGCGTGAATATGGTTTTTCCGTGTAACGAAATCAAGAAGACCGCATGGAACGTTCTCCAGAACTTCGATCACGCACTGGTTCTGAGAGAGGACGATCCTCTGCTTCCGGCAGTTCTTTCGGTCTACGAGGCTCAGGGCATCAAGGACGGACATCCTTCCAACACAATGAAGGGGCCGGCTTTCAAGACAGAACTCTGCACAGCTTATCCCGAATGCCGTCTCGTCGTCACAAAGGAGACAATGACCGTCGAAGGTTTCATCAAAATGGTCTATGAGCTTCTGAAGGACAAGCTCAACATCGTAAGACTCGAGTTCTCGAGCGGCGTGAACAAGGCAAGTGCGGAATATGAGTCACACATAAGTGTGGAAAGGTGCCCGCTGTGCGGTATTGCGCTCGATGAAAACGGTGTCTGCCCGAAGTGCGGCTACAAGAAGAAGGCCGAAGGAAAGGGCTGCGGCTGCAGACGTTCCAGGTAAGGCTCATTCATTGAACCGTGAGGGTAAGAGATATTCCCCCGACCATGTCCGGATTCGATCCGGCATGGTTTTTCCTTGTTAAGAAAGACGTTTTTCGAAAAATGTGAAAAATAATGTGTTCAATGTATTTACACTATTTCCTCTTAATGTTATTTTCCTCGTGGTTGAGATCCATCAAAACCGGTTTAGCTTGTAATTCTCCCCTTTTCGGGTTTGAATATTTTTTTTCATAAATCCTCCTTTTGACCGCCTTCTTTCATGCAGGGCGGTTTTTTAATCATTCGAGGATCAGACTCTTCTCCTCACTCTTCAGGAATGAAAAACGCCTTAATGCCTTTATGGCATCCTTTGTAGTGGAAAGATCTCCAAGCGGCATGGTGACTGTGACGACGCCTTCGAGGGAATGGAGGAAACGGAGGTTCCACGCAATGAGAGGCCATGATGGATGGCGGCCGTGAAGAGTCTTCTTCTTCTCTTCGGTAAAGCTCTCTTCTATCTCTTTCCTCTCTCCTGTCTCGATTATGACGGGAACGGATGCCTCCACAGCCCTCTCATAACACCTTCTTCTGACTGTATCGGAGAAGAAATCGGATGCGGAGAGAGGAAGTATGACATACTCGATTCCCTTAGAGGTGGAGAGTATTCTTGCGAGAGCATCCTCTTCTCCCGTCCACTTCAATCCCAGATGGTGTATCCTGCCTTTCTCCTTCTCCCCCTCAAGGAAAGCGACGCTGTCATCCGTTACGGCCTCATTCTCGAGAGCAAAGAAGTCGTAGTATTCTATCGAGAGCCGCTCGAAGCGTGAGGAGTAGCCTTCGAGGGAGGACTCTGCAGTCGATAGGCAGTATGAGCGCCGTGCATAGCGCTTCTGAAGGGCGGCGATTGTCGCTGTGGCCGCCTTCTTGTACTGAGATGATATGTCGAAGTAGTTGAATCTCGCCTCGAGGAAGATGTCGGCTGCGTGCGTGACCTCCTTTATATCGACTTCCCCGTCCCTGAATGGAAGGGATGAGAACGAGAAACCGAGCGATCCAATTACCTTGTTAAGTCTATCTTCTTTATATGCCATAACTTAGAATTCCATAAATCCGGATTTTGCGCAAGAGGTTTTCTCTAATCTGTAATTTTCACATGCCCTTAACAAAAAAACGACAAAGCGTTATGTTCTATATATGGCATCCACAAAGAGAGGCACTATCGACATGACGAAGGGGAATATTGTTCCTCTTCTTGTATCCTTTTCGCTCCCGATACTTCTCGGGCAGCTCTTCCAACAGCTCTACAACACCTTCGACACCTGGTGTGTCGGAAACTATGTCGGAAAGAACAGCTTCTCCGCTGTCGGAACGGTGAGCTCCATCATCAACATGCTCATAGGCTTCGCGGGAGGATTCTCAACCGGTGCGGGGGTTGTAATATCACAATACTTCGGAGCGGGAGACGAGAAGAACATATCGCGTGCAGTACATACATTCGTCGTCTTCATGATCGCCCTCGGCCTCATCATGACCGTATTCGGAATCATGATGGTAGGGACATTCATCACGATGGTGGGATCTCCGGAGGAGGTCGCCGTCGAGCAGAGCATATATCTCAACATCTACTTCGGCGGCGTCATGGGACTAATGCTCTATAACATGGGCTCTTCAATATTCCGTGCAGTTGGAAACTCACGCCTCCCCTTCATCTTCCTTGTCGTGTCGGCACTGATGAACATCGTCCTCGATCTTGTCTTCGTCATTATCTTCGGCTGGGGAACAAGCGGAGTTGCATGGGCTACGATAATATCACAGGGAGTCTCGGCTGTGCTTGTAATCGCGGCACTTGTGAGGACGAAATCCCCTGTGAGGATCAGACTCTCCTCCTTCTGCTTTGACATCAGGATATTGAAGTCGATCATCCTCATCGGGCTCCCGTCCGCAGTACAGATGGCAGTCACCTCGTTCTCGAACGTATTCGTACAGTCATATATAAATTACTTCGGAACAGACGTCATGGGAGGATGGACGGCCTACTCGAAGGTTGACCAGCTCCTCTTCCTGCCGATGCAGAGCCTGGGACTTGCGGCCATGACATTCGTCGGTCAGAACATAGGAGCAAGGGACATAGACCGTGCCCGGAAGGGCGCGAACAGGGCCCTTCTTCTTGCCATTCTCTCGACCCTTATTCTCATCGGCCCTGTAATTGCATTCGCCCCGCGTGTAGTTGAATTCTTCATATCGGCAGAAGAGAGCGCCGTCGTGGGGTACGGAACGCTCTTTTTAAGGGTACTCTCCCCCTTCTATCTTCTCTGTACATTCAACCAGGTATACGGTGCATCCCTCAGGGGGGCGGGAAAGAGCCAGGTGCCGATGGTCATCATGCTCTTCTCTTTCGTCTTTGCGCGTCAGGTCTATCTCTATGTGATGAAGAGGTTCATTTCCAATACGATACTCCCGATCGCGATGGGCTATCCCTTCGGATGGCTCTTATGCAGCGTCCTCATATCGATAAGCTACTTCCTCTATTTCAGAAAGCTCAAGAATAAGAGCCTCTCATCTCCCCTCTGATATCCTCCTTCTCAGAACAACACAGAGCACTGCCGCGATAAAGGGGAACAGAGCATAAGACGAGAAGAGCACCGGATAGCCGAAGGTGTCGATGACGAAGCCTCCGCAAAGCGTTCCGATAAGCTCGGGAAGATTTGTCGCAAGCGCCCAGTATATCGACATGGCAACCTCGTAGTGCTCACTCGAGACACTCCTTGCGGCATATGTCGTCGCCGCCACATGAAGAGCACCGAATGTCAGGCCGTGGAGTGTCTGGGCCGCTGCAAAGACCCAGAGAGAGGGAATAAGGTAGAGAAGAAGACGTACTGTCAGACCGACAGCCGAGAGAAAGAGAAGGAAGGCAGGTGTAACCTTATTCTTTTTGAGAAGGTGTCCGAAGAGGATCATACAGCCGAACTCTGAGAGAGCTCCTATTGCAATGAAGAGAGAAAAATAGTTTCCGAGTTTCAGCGTCTCCGTCATGTATGAGGCGAGGAGCTTCTCGACAACCGACTGCCCGATGCGTGTCAGGGCGACTATGAAAAAGAAGATATAGAAGCCCGGTTTGAACCACGATGGAGAGAAGAAAACCTTCCGCCCTCCCCTTCTCTCTCTTATCTCATCCTTCTGCAGAAATGCCGCAATGAGGAAGAGGATGACAAAGACAGAGAATGAGAGAAGGATTGAGGAGTTACTGCTCTCGTCGGGAAACGAGGTTACGGCAAAGAGCGTGAGCACCGTCATATAGCCGAAGGTCCCCGAGGCCCTGAGAGTTCCGTAGTTCGTCCCTGTTCCCCTGACAGCGCGGCTCAGAAAGCCGTCCGAGAGAGGATTGAGAGACCAGAAGAATATATCGAGGAAGAAGATTGAAGGGATGACTACCGCTATGCTCGGCGAGAGAAAGAAGGGGAATGCGAACACAAGGGCGAGAAAAGCCGAAAGCACGATGAACTTCTTCGTCTTTCCCTCCCTGTCGGAGAAGGCCGAAATGACAAGAGGCCCCACGATTGCCGCAGCCTGTCCGACTGCGATTATGACGCCGACGAGGGAGTACGAATAGCCCTTGTTGCGGAGAACTATCTGGGTATACGGCGCATAAGCGGCGATGGCCGTCTGCACAAGGACAGCAAGAAGGTAATATCTGAACATACGACAAGTATTATCATCAACAAAAAGAAAAGCGTCCACCCCGGAGGAGGCGGACGACAAGGAGATCAGAGCGTGTAGCCGACACCGAAAGAAAGCTGAAAGTCCGTCGTCTTTCTGTCCTTCACATTATCCTTGTTTCTCACGATGACGCAGTCTGCTGTTGCATAGAGTCTGAGATTACTCCTTATTTCATATTCCCCGCCGAGTGAGAGGATGATCGATTTCTCGACCTCTTTATCGCTTTTGACGGTTCCGGTCGCTGCATCATAGTCATCCGGGTCGAAGGGATTGAATGTCGTAGGCGTCTTCACATCCGGGGCGTTCTCGTACATGTCTCTGTACATTCCCCAGCAGCTCTCGGCATTCATCGAGCCGTGTTCAATGAAAGCGGCCTCGAAGGAGAGTCTGAAGGAGCCCGGAACGCTGTAGTTGATCCTGCCGTCGAAGAGGATGACATCGTTGCCGTATGTGTATGTGACGAACTTGTTCTGCAGTATTATCCTGTCGCAGGATACAGTACGCAGAAGAGCGTTGAAGCCGTAACCCCTGCTGTCTTCCTTTTCCTCTGAATAATGCAGTCCCCTGATATAGAGGAAGGGATCTGTACGGGCAAACTCTAAAGAGCCGTAGAGAATGCCGCCGCCGAGCGTCAGAGCCCCCTTCACGCCGGCAAGGACGCCGAATGCACTGGGATTGGTCCTTCCCTCTCCGGGTCCGGAGAACTCATCGACTGCAAACTGTCCGTATATGTTGATCCCCTTCAAGGGAGTATAGTCTGCCTCGAAGACGAGAAGCGAGTTCGCATTACCCGGCGTATATTCGTTATGCATGAAGCCGAAGGGATTGATCTGGGCAAGTGTAAAACCGGGTTTACTTTCCGACGACCAGTACATACATGCCTCGTTGACGACAAGGCCGACCCTGCCGTCGAAGAGTGTGAACTCGAGGCGGTGTGTCACGAGACTTTTCCAGCCCGTAAGACTCTCGTACGGGCTCTCCACTGCGTCGACTCCGGGATAGACGGAGAATACGATGGAATACTTGAAAGCGTTGAAGTAGGTATTGAAGCGCAGAAACGTCTGCCGCGGGAAGGATGATGAGAGCATCAGATTTCCCGTCTCTCCGCTTCCCCAGCTCAGTCTGTCCCTTCCCGCTGCTGCGTTCCAGTGGCTCCCGCCGGCAGAGACAAGTGCCTTATACGGGAATGTCCAGTCGAAATCGGCAAAGGCATTGCCGTTCGAGGGCTTTGAGAAGAGAAGCGCATTCACGTACGGTATGTTGGTATTGAAGGTATTGTTGTAGAGGGCG
Organism: Anaerovoracaceae bacterium; assembly: GCA_963587105.1. Lineage (GTDB taxonomy): Bacteria > Spirochaetota > Spirochaetia > Sphaerochaetales > Sphaerochaetaceae > Ornithospirochaeta. The sequence goes on from CAVACS010000023.1 coordinate 17,067, forward strand.
TTCTTCGAGCTCTTTTCTAGTCCGACGTCGTAGCCGTAGTTGTTCTGGAGCGTGAGCTCGAAGTAGCCGTAGAAAGAGTCCAGGGGCCATGCTTCGAAGGTAAGATTCAGAAGAGGACGGCGGGAGGTGAAGCCGTGGAACCAGTCCTTCTCGTCCACGACACCTTCCTTGTCTGTATGAAGGTAGCCCTCGAGGTTTGCCTCAAGGCCGAAGGAGAATGCGAGATTGTCGCTGTACTCCTTCTTCGGTTCTGATACGACTATGCCGTAGATGTAGTCATAGAGCCTCTTTCCCGCTTCGTCGAGAGACGGATAGTCTATTCTCTCGAGCATCATTGTCATCTCGTCCTCGCTCCAGGGACCGGAGGATGAGGGAAGACTGCGTCCCGATATGATGTAAAGAGTCTCCATAGCCTTCCAGACCGGGGAATCTACAGAGATTATCCTCTCTCTGTTGGAATAGGCAGAAAGAGAAGAGACAAGAAGCGCCGCCGTAAGCAGAATGATGGCTGTTTTCTTCATGGATTATACACTCCGGGTGGACTGACCACCTCTTTTTGAGAATATGACCGCATCCATGGGAAGTCAACAAAAAAGAGTGCCGCTGGTTTCCGCCTTCATTTCTCCTTGTCCTCACATATCCCGTATTCTACTATCTGATGAGGGAAGTTATCCTGTTTTTAAATATTTACTAATTACATAGAAAGAAGTTACAAACTTTTTCTGCAAAATTCACCATCCATATTGACAATGCTTACACTTTTATCTATAAGTTTATATCGATAATTAAGGAGCAAAACATGGCAGAAAACAAAGAGCTCTTCGAGGGCCAGAACGAACTCGAAAAGATGATTGTCAGAGTAAAGGATGCACAGAGAATCTATGCTTCCTATCCGCAGGAGAAGGTCGACGAAATATTCCGTGCGGCGGCAATCGCGGCAAACAATGCACGTATTCCGCTTGCAATCGACGCTGTCGAGGAGACAGGAATGGGAATCGTCGAGGACAAGGTCATAAAGAACCACTTCGCAGCCGAGTACATCTACAACAAATACAAGGATGACAAGACCTGCGACATCATAGAGGAAGACATCGGCTTCGGCATCAAGAAGATTGCAGAAAGCAAGGGCGTCATCTGCGCCATCATCCCGACGACGAACCCGACAAGCACGGCTATCTTCAAGGCTCTCATCGCCCTCAAGACACGCAATGCCATCATCTTCAGCCCCCATCCGAGAGCAAAGAAGTGCACAGTCGATGCTGCCCGCATCGTACTTGAGGCTGCAGTAAAGGCGGGCGCTCCCGAAAACATCGTGGGATGGATCGACGACCCCACACTCGAGAAGACCGATTACCTGATGAAGCATAAATATGTGAACCTCATCCTCGCAACAGGCGGACCGGGGATGGTCAAGAGTGCATACTCCTCCGGTAAGCCTGCTATCGGAGTGGGTGCGGGAAACACCCCCGCCCTCGTCGACGAGAGTGCTGATCTCAAGATGGCGACTGCCTCAATCCTGATGAGCAAGACATTCGACAACGGCATGATCTGTGCTTCCGAGCAGACCATCATCTGCCACAGGAAGATATATAAGGAGATGAAGAAACTTTTAAAGGAAGAAGGCGCACACTTCCTGACAAAGGAAGAGGCCGAGAAACTCTCCCCCATCATCCTCGATCCCAAGAGAGGGTCGGTTAATCCGGCTATCGTCGGACAGCCTGCTGCGAAGATTGCTCATATAGCAGGCTTCGAGGTTCCGGAAAAGACGAAGGTCCTTATAGGGGAAGTGAAGAGGATCGAGCAGGAGGAGCCCTTTGCACACGAGAAGCTCTCCCCCGTCCTTGGTATGTATGAGTGCTCTTCATTCGAGGAAGGCTGTCAGATGGCATCCGATCTCATCGCACTCGGCGGCTTCGGACACACCTCCGTTCTCTACTGCGACGAGAAGCTGGATGATAAGGTCAACATGTACGGCCGCATCGTGAAGACGAGCAGAGTCCTTATCAACATGCCCGCATCCCAGGGCGCTATCGGCGACATCTACAACTTCAGACTCGAACCGAGCCTGACACTCGGCTGCGGAAGCTGGGGCAACAACTCCATAAGCGAAAACGTGGGACCGAAACACCTCTTGAACGTCAAGACAGTTGCAGAAAGGAGAGAGAATATGCTGTGGTTCAAACTGCCCCCGAAGATTTACTTCAAATACGGCTGTCTTCCTGTAGCCCTCCAGGAGCTCGAAGGCAAGAAGAGAGCATTCATCGTCACCGACAGCTTCCTCTTCTCCTCCGGCATGATCGACAAGATTACAGATACACTGAAGCTCATCGGAATCGAGACCGAGGTCTTCCACCAGGTCAAACCCGATCCGACAGTCGGCACTATCAACGTCGCAATGCAGATGGTCAACGCATTCAACCCTGATGTCATCATCGCAGTCGGCGGCGGCTCACCGATGGATGCGGCAAAGATCATGTGGCTCCTCTATGAGCATCCGGAAGTGAAGTTCGAAGGTCTTGCACTCAGGTTCATGGATATAAGAAAACGTGTCTACGCATTCCCGAACATGGGTAAGAAGGCCCAGCTTGTCTGTATCCCGACGACAAGCGGAACGGGAAGCGAGGTCACTCCCTTTGCAATCATCACAGATGAGAACACAGGCATGAAGTGGGCTATCGCGGACTATGCACTGACGCCCAGCATGGCTATCATCGACAGCGAGCTTGCAATGGGCCAGCCCAGGGGACTTACAGCTTCCTGCGGACTCGATGTCCTGACACACGCCCTCGAGGCACTGGTGTCGAGTATGAGCACGGACTTCACGAACGCACTCTCGCTCGAGGCGGCAAGAATCATCTTCAAGTACCTCCCCGCTGCATACAAGGACGGTACCAACAAGAAGGCAAGGGAGAAGGTGCATGATGCATCAACGATGGCAGGCATGGCATTCTCGAACGCATTCCTCGGCCTCTGTCACTCGATGGCTCACAAGCTCGGCGCGCAGTTCCACGTTCCTCACGGAATGGCAAACGCACTTCTTCTCACGAACATCATCCGCTTCAACGCGAATGACAACCCGACGAAGATGGCGGCATTCCCGCAGTACGAGTATCCATCGGTCGTATCACGCTATGCACGTGTCGCAGATTACATCGCAACACCTGTGAACAATACGAAGAACACCGAGTATGTCGTCACGACACCTCAGATGACTCTCCAGGAGAGAGTGGATGCTCTTATAAAGGGAATCGAAAGCCTCAAGAAGGAACTCGGTATTCCTGCATCGATCCAGGAATGGGGCGTCAAGGAGGAGGACTTCCTCGCTGCTGTCGACACTCTTGCCGTCAAGGCATTCGACGACCAGTGCACGGGCTCCAACCCCCGCTACCCTCTTATCAGCCAGATCAAGGCTCTCTATCTCGACTCCTTCTACGGCAGGGAGTGGCATGAAGAAGCCTGAGATATGACACTCTTTACAGGTCCCGCAGAAAGTTGCGGGACTTTTCTATTAAAGAAAGCCTCTCTTTGCTGTATAGTCTGATCATGTTCAATTTCTATCCTCTCAACATGGCTCTTCTCTTCGTCCTTCTCGCCCCCTCTGTATTCTATGAAGCCGGAAAGGAAAAGAAGAGTGACACCAGTGTGGAGAAAAAAGAGATAAGTAAGACACTCCTCATGCTCGAGAAGACGGGACGCTGGGGCGTGATGGTCTTCTTTGCAGTAAAGTTTGAGAATACAAGACACGACAGCCTTCTTTCGTACCTCGTGCCATCCGTCTTTCTTCTCATCTATCTTCTCGTCTGGCTCATTCTCTGGAAGAAGCCGTCACTCACCAGATCTGTTCTTCTTTCACTTCTGCCGTCCCTGATGTTCCTCTCATCGGCAATCATCGACAGCAACTACATACTTCTGCTCTTCACGCTGCTCTTTGCACCGTCTCATATGGCTGTCAGCATACAGGAGGAAAAAGACAATGGTTAAAACAGCTGTAATCGCAATGTTTCTACTCGAAGAGATTTACTCGCTCATTCTCATTCATCTCAATAATAGAGCAGCTTCAAAGCCCCTGCCGGAGGCTGTAAGCGACGTCTACGACAGCAAAAGTTACTCGCTTTTCCGTTCATACCGGAAGGAGAGGTCCCGGATCGACTTTCTCTCATCGGTTATCTTACTCATCATCACACTCCTCTTTCTTTTGACAGACTTCCATGCCGCTTTTTTCAACGCCTCAGGTTCGATGAACATCTACACCAGGTACTTTCTGATGATCACCGTCTTCGTCGTCATAACCGAGGTCATCGAACTGCCCTTCTCCTATTACGAGATATTCAGAATCGAGGAGAAGTATAAAATGAACAGGATGACAAGGAAGACATTCTTCCTCGACAAGGCCAAGGCATGCATTCTTGCTGTTCTTCTCTACACACTCATCGTCTTCCTTATGATATTCCTCTTCTCCCGCTTCAGCATTCTTGCACTGCTGTGGATGAGTGCTGCCGTCATCGTGTTAGGACTGACCGTCAATGCACTCATCATTCCTCTGATGAGGCTCTTCAACAAATTCACACCACTTGAGGATGGGGAACTCAGAACAAAGCTCACAGCCCTCTGCACGAAATACAACGTGAAGGTAAAACGGATCGTCGTGCGTGATGCATCACGCCGTACGACAAAGGCCAACGCATTCTGTTCAGGAATGAAGAAGAAGACGATAAGCATCGACGACAACCTTATGGCCAACTTCACGACAGACGAGATCGTCGCAGTATTTGCACACGAGTTTGCCCATGCAAAGTACAGACATGTCCTCAAAACACTCCCCTTCTCATTCGCTGCCGCAGTCCTCATTGTAGCAGCCGTCACAGTCATTCTGAGTCTGACACCCCTTTTCACGGCTTTCGGTTTTGAAGAGCCGAACTACTTCTTTGCTCTCACAGTACTGCTCTCCTCCCTCCTATGGCCTCTATTCATCCCCCTTGAAACACTCACCAATACCATAAGCAGAAAACATGAGTACGAAGCCGATGCATTCGCTGCCGGAGAAGGCTACGGAGAAGCGCTCATCAGCGCCCTCAAGCGCCTAGTGAAGGAAAGCCTTTCCGATGTCAATCCCCATCCGTGGATTGTCCTGACAAACTACTCACACCCGACACTGGCGGAGAGAATCGACTCGATAAGAAAACACGAGCCCGAGTCCTGAAAAGTCTTCCGCTCCCCTTTTCTTCCCCCTTCTGGACATAAGGGGGAATTTGAATAACCGTTCTACCTCTCTGAATCTGTCTTCGGGCCGCTCTCTTATACCAGGCACTCTGAGCATTACAATAGTCAGCCTCCTTTGAGATCATCAGCATCCGAGGAGGGGATTGAAATGAAAATAATAGAGATTCTCAAATTCTTGTTTGAGGTCCTGCAGGCTGTAGATGCAGCACTGTCCCTGAGGGATAAAATAAAAAAAGTCTCGCCATAAGCCAAAAACGAGCGAGACTAAATAACTTGCTTATTGAGGCTGAGCACTGTCGCAGCACTCTTTTATGTCACTAAGGTAAAATCGCGTAAGAGGAGTGTCAAACCCGGACCCGCTCTTCCCTTTTCTCTCCTCAGGAGAATCCGGGGTGCTGTGTAGAAGACGTCTCCGCCGCCGAAGCTGGAAGACGCAAATTCCAGTGCATTATGGCTGCAATGGGGACATCCGGTTATCAGGGTTCGTATGAGTGAGATTGTTCTGTATGTTCCATAATCATGGGATTCGGGATTTGCTGAATATACCGGCTGGGGCTGTCAATAAACAGCGAAGGTGTGTTATTGCCCATCTGGGCGTTTCCTTATATATGAAGTTTTACAAAATCAATTATAAGAAACTGCCCTTTCTTTTTGATTCTTCGGACTATGTCATCGGTCACATAGAAAATTTCCCTCTTCACTTGTATAAGGCGACAAAAACCGGGGTC
>CAVACS010000024.1:0-22653 GCA_963587105.1 Anaerovoracaceae bacterium
CTCAGACTGTAAGCTCCACAGGTGCATTGTCGTTGAAATAGTTATTTACTTCTTCAGGACGGAATATGCCCTTGTTCGTGACAATGCCGGTGATAAGATCGGGAGGTGTCATATCGAATGCAGGATAGTAGCCCTTGACGCCTTCCACAGCCGTCCTGACACCCATTGCATAGAGCGTCTCATCGGGGTTTCTCATCTCGATGGTGACACTATCGTGTGTGGGATGTCCCTTGTCGGGAGCTCCCGTTACGTAGACCGGGACACCGAAGTAATTGGCAGAAATCGCTATCTGGCTTGTTCCGACCTTGTTGAATACATAGCCGTCACACGATATGGCATCGGCGGCGCATGTGAAGATGTCGATCTTCTCGTTTGCCATCACATATGCGGGCATGTTGTCCGTGATGAGAGTGACGTCGAATCCCATCTCGCAGCATACAGTGCTTGTGAATCTCGCTCCCTGGAAGAAGGGTCTCGTCTCCGGGCAGAAGAGCTTTATCGGATTGTTCCTCCGCCTTGCCTCCCTGAGCATCAGGCCCAGTACGGTTTCGGCGTAGCACTGCGTCATGACCTTTCCTCCCATGGGGAACTTGTCGACAAGATAGTGTGCGATTTTATCGACACGCGCATAGCGGCTGTCATTCATCTCGACTACATAGTCGCGGACAGCCTCGTCGGCCCGCTTTCCCTCCTCAAGCGCCTTAAGTGCGACTGGAATGCACCTCTCTGTAAGGTCTGCCATTCTCTTCTTTGTAGTCGGACGGGATGAGGAGATAGTGAGGGATGCCTGCTCTAGAAATGATTTCGTCTCCTCTAGAGACCTGTCCCTTACAAGGTAGGCCGCAAGTGCCATTCCCATCGGAGCGAGGGTGTACGGCCCTGTGGACTGAGTCACCATACCTCGGATGGCTGCGGCGACATCCGGGACAGAACGGCATATAACCCACTCGATTCTCTGCGGGTATACCCTTCTGTCGAGAACTCTTACTTCTCCTTCGTCGTACCATGCGACGTTCTCGTAGCGCAGCATGAATGCCAGATCCTTATCCTGTCTTTCCATATATGACCTCACTTTTTATTTTGAGTATTTATCCCACCTGTATGTTCCCTTTTTCAGAGGACGGTAGATCGTAAAGTACATCGTCAGATAGCATGCCGATGCTCCGACAAGCTGGCTCACGGCCTCTGCCCAGAAGACGCCGTCGACGCCGAGTGAGAGGCGCGGCAGAATCAGGATGAGGGGGAATACAAGAAATACCTTTCTCAGGAGGGAGAAGAAGACCGCATGACGGGGATGATTCAGACCGACAAACGTCGTCTGTCCCGATGTCTGGAAGCTCATCATGAAGAAGACGCAGAAGAAGATCCTCATGGCGGGCTCTGTTATCCCGAGGAGGAACGGATCGGGTGTGTAGATGCTGATCAGGAGGCCCGGGAAGAGCATGACGAAGGCCCATGCCAGAATGCCGTAGCCCAGTGCCATGACTGTCATTATGCGGATCGTGCTGCACACTCTTCCGGCCTTTCCCGCACCGTAGTTGTAGCCCATGACGGGCTGGGCAGAGCTCGTCACTGCAGATATCGGGAGAGAGACCATCTCACGAGTCGAGTTTATGATGCTCATGGCACCGATGTAGAGTGTCGAGAGAGTTCCTCCGAAAGAGCGCAGCGTCATGTTGGATGCTGCCTGCGTTATGGAGTTCGTCATCTTGAACATGAAGCCCGAGATGCCGAGCTTGAATATTCTCGATGATATCTCCCTGTCGAGACGGAGCTGTCTGAGCTTTATGAATGACCTATGGCTTCTGAGGAACCATACAACCCACGCCGACGATACCGCCTGCGAGAAGACGGTCGCTATCGCGGCCCCGCTGACACCCATGTTGAATACATATATGAATACGGGGTCGAGGATCGTATTGATCACAGCGCCGATGATGACGGTCATCATACCGATTCCTCCGTAGCCCTGCATCGTTATGAAGGAGTTGAAGCCGACGCTGATGAGAACAAAGACGGACCCGAGGACGTAGATGCCGAAGTAGTCTCTCGCATACTCGATTGTCGCATTCTCGGCACCCATCATGTAGAGTACGGGGGTACGGAAGACAAAGAGAACTATTGTGATAATCCCCCCGATTATGAGCGACAGCGTGAAGGCAGTCTCCATAATCCTCTCGGCCTTTCTGTCATCCCCTTTTCCTCTTTCGATTGCGGCTATCGGGGCGGCACCCGTGGAGATGAGGGACGCGAATGCAGATATGAAGCTTATGAGAGGAAAGACGACACCGACTCCGCTGAGAGCGAGCGTCCCCGTATCCTTCATATGGCCGATGAACATTCTGTCGACGACGCTGTAGAGGACGTTCACGAGATCTGCAAAGAGCGTCGGAACGGCAAGTGCGAGGATGTGGCGCACAAGGCTGCCCTCTCCGTAGTTTCCCTTCTCCACTTCTCTCATATTTTCTCCGGGGAGAGGTTGGTGTATGTGCAGAAGCGGATGGGATAGCCGTTGTCGATTATCTCCCCGCTCCTCTCTGTTTCTATCCAGTTTTCCTTCTCATCGAGATTCTCGAAGAAGACCTCCGCGCCTCCGTCTGCATCAACCTTTGTGAGAAGCACCTTCGAGCAGTAGGGAAGAAGCGTCCTGTACATCATCGCGCCTCCGATGACGAAGACATCGGGAGGGGAATACTTCCTGATCTCTTCAAACAGCTCGTCAAGACTTCCGACCATCGTAAAGCCGTCCCGGAGAGCCCTCTCTCTGTCTCCTCCGGGCCAGAGGACGATGTTCGTCCTCCTTTTCAGAGGTTTCTCCCCCGGAAATGAGAGAAGCGTGTTCGAGCCCATGACGACGACCTTTCCAAGCGTCGTCGTGCGGAAGAATGCCATATCCAGCGGAAGACGGAACATCAGATCGTTCTTCTTACCGATTCCCCAGTTCCTGTCACAGTGTAGAATAGCCTGCATCCCTTCCTCCTCAGATTGCCACCGGTATATCGTACTTCTTCGGGTTGTATCTGTAGCCCGTAAGACGGAAGTCGGAGAGGGTGAAGGCGTAGAAATCCGTCACTTCCGGATTGAGGGAGAACGAGGGTGCGTCATACTGCTCGCCTTCGATTATCTCCTTCACGATGGGAATGTGCCTGTCGTAGATATGGGCGTCCGCAATGACATGGAGAAGCTCCCCGACCTCGAGGCCGCTGACCTGGGCCATCATATGCATCAGTGCGGCATACTGCACGACGTTCCAGTTGTTGGCCGTCAGCATATCCTGACTGCGCTGATTGAGTATTCCGTTGAGAATGCGGCCCGAAACATTGAATGTCATCGAATACGCACAGGGATAGAGGCCCATCTGGGAGAGGTCATGGTGGTTGTAGATATTGGTCATGATCCTTCTCGACTGGGGGTTGTTTTTAAGGTCATAGAGCACTCTGTCGACCTGATCGAAGTCACCTTCTTTATAATGGTGCTTCACTCCCAGCTGATAGCCGTAGGCCTTCCCGATGGAGCCGTTCTCATCGGCCCAGCTGTCCCAGACGCGGGATCCCAGGTCGTGAACATTGTTCGACTTCTTCTGCCATATCCAGAGAAGCTCGTCGACGGCCGATTTAAGGTAGGTACGACGAAGCGTGATGATCGGAAACTCCTCTCTGAGGTCATAGCGGTTGACGATGCCGAACTTCTTCACGGTGTGTGCCGGCGTGCCGTCACTCCAGTGCGGTCTGACATCCAGGCCATCGTCCGAGACTCCATTCTCGAGAATGTCCTTTATGTTGCTGATGAAAATCCTGTCTGCTCTGCTCATACTACTTCCTGCTCAGTTTATTCCTGATGAATTCAAACCAGTTGTGAAGAAAATGCTTTCCTCCCGTCGCCTTGACGTCCTTCACAGCCTCCTCCTCGGTGGCATATGCATTCGTTCTCTTCAGTTCGTCCCAGCGCCTGACAAGCCACATGTAGAGGTCGGCTTCAGTCTGTCCGGGGAAACGGGAGAGAAGATGCTCCTTGTCAAGCGCGTCGACAACCGGTCTGTATACATTGTTATACCAGCTGACAGCACCTTCTTCAAATGTCATAGTGTGATCCTCGTGCTGATTTGCATAGTATTTGTGAACGAGGATGTGGTTCACCATCTCCGGGTAGGAGCCGGGGGATGTGAAGACGATTCTGTCCATCGGAAGGTATGTGGGATTGTACTGCTCGATGAACCGCTCCCTCTCGCACTCGACGACGGCCTTCCTGAGCTCGTTCATCGTCATTCCCTCGTGAAGCGGAACCTTCGACGAAAGCTCCACGACCTCGGCGTCGATGAACTCCTGGCCCTTGGCCTTGGCAACGGAGACGCGGTGGTTCCCGTCGCGTACGAAGTACCACTGTCCCAGCTTGTAGACGCTGATGGGAGGAAGGGGAATATCATCAAGGCGTGCCGCGTCGATATTCTCCCACTTTCTCTCGAGGCTGTTGTTCTTCGGAAGGAAGGCAGACGAGAAGTCATGGTAGCGGTTCTCGCTTCCTATGATGTTCTTCACCTCTATTGTCTGCATCCCCTTATATGACTGGCTTTCCGGTTTTATGAGCTTCGTCACCTCGTAGAATGAAAGAAGATCGGGGTTCTGCCACTTGAATGTGGAGAATACACGCTGGAGCTTTGCCCTGCGCTTCGCCTTAAGAAAATCGTCGACGACTGTCAGATTATCGGCCACTGTTTTTCCCTCCAAGAGTTTCGTCTTCCAAAAGGTATGAGGAATAGACGTTTATTATCGTGGTTTTTCCGCGCTGCCTTACCCTCTGGGCATTCCTGTCGTCCAGATGCACATGTCCGTGAAGGACATATCTGGGCTGGAAGCGGTCGATGAAGCCCAGGAATGTCTTGAATCCCCTGTGACAGAGGTCAGGACCGTCACCCATGCCGAAGGGCGGCGCATGTGTTATTAGAATATCGAGATAGCGTCCGTAGCGGTGCTTGTTGTACAAGAGCTGCGGAACAAGACGCAGGATACGACGCATCATCTGCCTCTCGGTGTACTGGCTGTCGCCTCCGTTGTAGAGCATGCTCCCCCCGAGACCGGCAACAAGAAGCCCCGAGCGCGGGTCGCGGTAGCATCTGCCGTCGATCATGAAGCCGTAGAACTTTGTGCTGTAGCTCTCCTCCACAGCTTCTGTGAAGCGGTGCTCCCTGAGTACAGCCTTCCTGTAATCCTTGAGATTGTGGTTGCCGTAGACGTAGAGCACGTCGCTGTGAAGCATCGTCGCCACATAGTCATATGATTCGAGAGGCATGTCTCCCGCACTCAGAATAAGGTCGACATTCCTGTATATCTCCCCGACAGAGGAGGAGAAGGCAAGAGAGCGTGTCGTATCTGAAATGCAAAGTATCCTCATCCCGACGATTATATTATTTTTAATCCCCGTGCAACAGATATTATTTGACAGCAGACCCAAGAAAGGCGAAAATTTACCTGAATTTACCCATGGAGGAAAGAAATGAGAAAGCTTTCAGTCATACTTCTTATCGTATTCTCGGCCCTGATGCTCACAAGCTGTGCATTCCTGATGACGGGCGGAGCGGCAACCTACACAGAGGCGGAGAAGAACACCGCCTATGCATTCACAAGCGCAAAATACGGCGCCGAAGCCTTAGAAGATTTCGTGAAGACGGTTGCATCTGCAGGCACATCTTCATACGCCACAATCGACAATTCGGGATGGTTCACCACCCACTCAAAGGAGAAGAAGGCCCTCCAGGACAAGATATCGTCGATGATTCTTTCCCGCGGCGACACGATCATCTCCTTCACATCGGGTAACGGTTTCTACTCGTACACAGGAGGGATGTCGGAGATCAGCTTTACATGCACATTCAAGTACCAGACGGCGGGAAGCTCGACGCTCCTAGACGGCTCGTTCTCGATAGCAGGCACAGTCGTGAGAGACGGCTCTTCGTTCGTTTCCTACGATGTCGTGATAAACGGCGTCTCCTATGAGGACATCAGCTACGGCTACTCGCCCTCTTCATTCACCAGGGCCGAAGTCGGCGGCAGGACTGTCAACGTCTACCTTCTCAACGAGATTGCAAGGCCGTAAGGGCACCCAGATACGACCGGCCGTCCGGAGGGGCGGCCATTCTTTTTGAGCCGTAAGAGTACGACAGAGAGAAAATCATGAACTGCATTGTGTTATAAAAAACACACAACTACTTATGTTTTTTGAACATAAGTGTTCTAATTGTACAACTTAACGAAAAACGTCAGAAACGCCCGTTGTATAGTCTTGATATAACTTTATATGAAGTCTATCATTTCCTCCGTTATCCCGCAAACGGGTGGTAAAGAATAACTATCATGAGAAAAACCATATTCCGGCATCTTTTGTGCCTCATTGCAATAATCCTCTTTGTTTCGTGCTCGGCTGCTCCTCCGACAGATCCGACAACGGGCTTCGAACCCCACTCCGCCCCGAAGAAGCCTGATAATGTTTCTGCCACCAACGGCTACAGCGACACAATCGAAATAACCTGGGACGAAGTCGACTCAGCCACAGGCTACCAGATCTGGGCGGTACCTGCATCCCGCTACGGAGCGGTGGCAGAAAGTACAAACAGGACAGAAAGCTACTCCACCCTGATACAGCGCGGCTTCAAGCTCATCGACGTCGTCACATCAGAGACGAGCTACAGACTCAAGGGAGAGAGCGAGAACTCGTCGTACGTCTTCTCCGTCGTCGCCATGAAGGTCGAGAGAAGTGCATCCTCGACATCGACCCTCTACTCCGAGCCGAGCGACTATGTAGAGGGCAGTACGGTCGGCGAGATCATACTTTCGGCGACAGCCTCTTCAGATAGTCTCACACTTTCATGGAACATATCGAACCTCTATTCCGTGCTCGACAACTCCAGAACTCCCTCCTCTCTCTACCCGCACAGGATCTCGGTGATGAAGAAGCTCTCCTCGTCATCGGAGTGGGATGAGATAGAGCTCGCCGACACAGAAGACGAGCACACATATTCCATACCCTCGTCGTCGCTCAATATCGACACACTCTACGACTTCAAGATCAGGATGAAGGTATACTCGGGAGAGACTCTCATAAACACCGTCGAAAGCAGTGTCTACACAATAACGACCGACGCAAGCTTCACTCCGGGAAGAGTCGAGAACATAGATGCGACATCGGGAAGAAAGAGGGGGGAGGTCACACTTTCCTGGAGAATTCCATCCCTGCCGGAGAAAGACACAATAGAGCCGGCATTCCGCGTCGAAAGAACGACGGACGGCAGCATATGGACGACACTCACATCCGACATTACAAACGCAGACGGTGTGTATTCGATAACAGACAACACACTCGAGGACAACACCCTCTACACATACAGAATAATCAACGGCTACAGGATAGGAGAAAGAGAAGCCGTCTACCAGTCGGAGAAGGACGCAGAGACTCTCTCCTCCGTCTACTCTCTCTGGATACCGGAGAATATAACATTCGATTTCAAGGAGAATGACGACAAAAAGGGCGGAACGCTCAAGGTAAACTACGACTACAACGCCCCGGCGGCCGGCGGAGACGCCAGGTTCTACATCGGAGGAAAGACGTGGACAGAGAATGACTTCACTCCCTCCCCTCTCGAGGAGAAGGAAGGCTCTCTCTACACTGTCTCTCTCGAATCGGCGACGCCTCTCACATACTACTCATTCTACTTCAGGTTCACCTTCGAGGGAGAGGAGATCCTCCGCATCACCAACCCCGGGGACGTCACAGTCGGCATTACAAGTTCGCGTGACGACCTCATAACGGACATCAAAGCGACAGACAGCCGGGTCAGGGAGATAAAGCTCAGCTGGACGGAGAACGCGTCAGCACTGTCATCTCTCGGTATAACCGATGAGGATGTGACATACAGCATATACGAAGGCGTTGATGCTCTTGAGTGCACAATAAATAAAGACGGAGACACCCGTTATGTACTCATCCCCTCCGAGAGCGGAGAGAAGCACACATACAGAGTAAAGATTTCCGCCGGCGGTTATTTCGGCGTCCTCGAAGCATCCGGCAGCGCCCTCGCCGTTCCCGGAGGGCTTGACGCAGGTGACAGCACATCCGCAGAAGAGATCAAGATAACGTGGACACCGAATGATGAGACGGACGTCGTCTATACACTCGAGTATTCTGCCGACAATGAAACGTGGACAGAGCTTGGCTATACAGTTGACGGAGAGGCATCACTTCCGGCAGCGAAAGACGGAACAGACGGAAGGCAGTACTACTTCAGGCTGAAGGCCGTCAATAGAGAGCAGGGAGAGACAAGTGCTCTCTACAGCGAAGTGGAGACGGGCTCGGTATTCGGCGCATACGGAATTTCACCTGTCATCGAAAACAACGGCCTCGACCCCGACTGCATCACAATAAAGTGGAATGCAGTGAAGGGCGCCGCCTATTACATCGTCAGCCGCAACGGAAGCGAAATAGCACAGAAGATACGTAATGCTACAGAGTTCAGTGACAGTGCCGACACAATAGCAGCACTCAAAACATCCTCCACTCCCCTGAGCGAGGAATACACATACACCGTCACCCCCTACCTTGACGACGCCACCCCGGCCGTCATCACAGACGCAACGGGCGCAACAGCCACCGGAAAGCTCTTTGCACCTCCGAAGAATGTGGTGGCATCGAAGGGCGTGGAGGCTGACAGGATCACCGTCACTTGGGATGGTGCCGAAAATGCCGAGAAATACAAGATCGAGAAATACTCGGTAACCATGAAGAACGGCGTCTCCTCCTATCCATCCCTCATGGGTACATCATATACAACAGGTACATCCTATACGGAAGAAAACGCCTCTCTAGCTTCATCCTACTTTATCCAGTACGTAATATCATCAGTGAGAAACGAAGGTGATGAGACAATAGAATCGAGAAAGCAGACAGGATCCGAAAAGGTCATGAATTCCCTCGGCTTCGAGGAAGATAGCAACATCGGCTACGGCCTCATGTCAGTAAAAAGCCTGACAGTATCTTCAGCGATCAACGAAAGCACGGGCTTCTATGAGCCTTATACAACTGTTACCTGGTCGTACGTCCCCGGTGCAACATCCTACACCCTCACCTCTTCCGTCGGCTCTGTGGATATTTCCGTAAGCGACCTCAGGTACGACAGCACAGGTACAACAAACAACGGAAAGAGCGCAGATGAAAGCGGCTATCTCAGCTTTGACGGCATAAACGGTGTCTACACATACAACGACAACAGCGGCCTTCTGACGACAACTGTGATAAACAAATACTCCATCACTGCTTACAACGGCACTGCAGCCAACGGAGCAAAGGAGAATGCGACTGCCGTCTACCGCCAGCCGACAGAAGAAGACTGGGTAAGCATCATCATGACAATCCTCAGGCCGGCCTTCCTGGCTGCCGACAGCTACTTCGGCGGGGACTGGTGGATTCCCGATTCAGCAACATCGTCGAAGACGGAAGACAGCTATACATACTCTTCGACAGGAATGACATTCAATCTGTACTCGAAGATGTGGATCGGAACATATTACAACGACAAGAATTATCTGAATATCGCCGAATACACCGATGCAGAAGATGAACTGACAATAGCAACTACGGCCAATATTCAGTTTGATTATACAAACGGAGGAGAAGCCGGCTATCTCGGAACCGATCCGCTGAAGCTCATCGGCTACAACGGAAACGGAGAGATAAGCATCACACCGCTTGACACAAAAATCAAATCTGCAACTGTTGCTTTCAGGAACATCTACGTCAGGAGTGTCGACGGAGGCGGAAGCTACACTGTGACAATCTCGGGAAGCGACAGCAAGACAGTGGCCGATGATAAAAAGTTTACAAGGGTACTCTAGGAGGGAGGATGACAATGAAGAAACTTATCACAGCAATACTTGTTACTTTCCTTCTCATCCTCTCGGTATCATGCAGATGGGACATCTGGTCGAGTACGGTCATAGACTACGGCAAGGGAACGGGAACCATCACTACAAAGCTGAATTTCATGGGGGATGCACCGCAGTACCCAAGTGCGACGAAGGCCCTCTATTCAGACAGAATCGTAGTAACCTGGAACAAGGTCAACGGCGCAGACTTCTACGAGATCTACAGAAAGATGGATGACGCGACATCCACCTGGACGAAGGTGACGGAGAACGTAGTCGACACCACAAGCTATGAGGACAGAGATGTCAAGGCCGGAGTTACATACATGTACAAGGTGCGCGCACGGAGCTTCTCCTCACTCTCCCTCCTGGGTAACTACTCGGAGACAGTCTACGGCACCATCCTCACACCTCCTCTCTCCTTCAATGCAAGCCAGGGCGATGATATAAAGGTAATAAAGCTGACGTGGAGCAAGGTCGATAACGTCAAAGGCTACAAGATATACTGGAGCACGACAGGCTACGGCGGAACATGGAACCAGGTGATTCCGAGTGACCTCCAGGTCTACGACTACACATACTCAAGTAACGAGAGCGAAGCCGTCTTCGTTCCTGCCAAAGCATACAGGGGCGCATACATCTACTTCTACATCGTCTCCATCTCTGAAACGGGAGTAGAGAGCAGCGAAAGCATCCAGCGCACAGGATACACGCGTGTCGAAGGAGCGCCGTCGAAAGCGAAGAACTTCACGGCATCCAGGGGAGCCAGTAAGGATTCAATAACACTCACATGGGATGCAATGTATCCCGGAAACGACGCGGAAAAATCCTATGACTGGGACATCTACCGCAGTGCAGAGGGAGAGAGCGAGACTCTGATTCTCTCCACAAAGAACGGAGACCCGCAGCCGTCCGTATCCGAGGGCAGCATGACCTACACCGACACGACAGCTCTCAAGGAAGGCGTTGAATACACATACAAGATCATCGCAATAGGAGAAGTCACAGAGGATGACGGGACAAAGATCACGGCCAACGGAACACCGGCAACTGCATCGGGCTTCCTGCTCTCGCCTCCAATGGAGATCAAATCGAGGGAAATGACAGATACCGGATTCAGGTTCGTCTTCACGAATGCCCTCGGAGCAGACGAGAACCCATCCTGGTCATATACCGTATATGGAAGGAAGGACAGCAGCGACGAGTGGCATGAACTTGAGGGCTATGAGAGCATTCCGGTCACGGCAGAGGGAGAATACACGATAGAGACGACGTACAAGGTGGATGCCGAATCGGGAATGGAAAGCTACGAGTATTTCTCAGTCAGGACCAATGCAGGCTACAACTCAAGCCGCAGCTACGCCGACGCCGTCGACAGGAACGGCTTCTGTGTACCGCGTCCGACGACACCCGACGGCTTCAATGCAACGGACAACGCAGTCTACTCCGGCGACACGGCAGAGAGTGGCTTCTTCCCCGTTTCAATCACTCTCTCGAGTGACACGACGGCCATCTCCTACGACGTCAGGATATGGACGACGGAAGTGAGCGACACATCAACCACACCTTATGATATAGAAATCCCGGACGTTAC
Source organism: Anaerovoracaceae bacterium (assembly GCA_963587105.1). Classification (GTDB taxonomy): domain Bacteria; phylum Spirochaetota; class Spirochaetia; order Sphaerochaetales; family Sphaerochaetaceae; genus Ornithospirochaeta. Next base: position 11,503 of record CAVACS010000024.1, read on the forward strand.
CGCACAGAAGCTCGACAACAACACCAACATACTCAAGATAGACTCAAGAACACCCATCGGCACGAAGTACTACTATGCAGTCAAGGGAAAGGACAGGCTCGGGCGCGAGGGCGAATGGAGCAAGGTCAACTCCGGCTACAGCGCAATCACGGGTGCACTGCTTATCAAGTACATGCAGATGTACTGTCTCAAGCCCTGGGAATACATCGACACGAAGTACCTCACTTCCGATTATCCCTATCCTGATAAGAACATCAACCAGAAATGGAAGGACAGTGCGATCTACGGCAAGATCAAGCAGGCCGGAACGGGAAGCCTCACCGACGGCATCACGGAAAGCTCCTACTTCAACGGAGGAACGATAAAGTATTCGGCAGTCGTCCAGGGACTGGGCGGAAGAATCTCGTTTGCATACAACAAGTTCGGTGAAGTCGAATGGATGTACAACACGGGAAGCTACACGATGAATGTATCTGCATCGGGAAGCGGTGACGCAACCGGCGGTTTTACAATAAAGGGCTGGTACCCTGCCTCAATCGGCATGACGAACATCAGCGTCTCCAACCAGAAGTTCGTCGGAACATACACTGTCACACAGGCAAACGGACTCGGAACGGAAGAAGTAAGTCCGGATCAGGAGTAAGAAGATGAGAAGAATAGCAATAATACTGATTTTACTATCAATAATCCTTATCTTATCATCCTGCGCTCCCGGAGTTCCCAACCCGATAGTCGGTACTTACTCGCTCAGGGCGGAGGACAGTTCGACACAAGATGCCGCATCGGTTGCACTCAAAAAGGACGGCACTTTCGTCTTCGTCCAGATCATCCCCGAAACGTCCAGGACACTGAAGATCGAAGGCAGATACGAATATGTCCTCAGGGCCTTCAACTTCACCTCAGCTGACGGCTCCATCTACTTCAGCGTAAAGGAAGGCTCGATTCCAGATGAAATCAGCGACCCCTTCCTGAGCGAAGGAACAAACTCCTTCCAGTACGGCTGGAAGTGCGACAAGAACAACGGAGCCGAGTCACTCACCCTGACGACGGACCCGAACAACAGCGCGGAGATCTACATATTCTCATACTCCGGCTCAGAGACGGCGCTCGACGGCTACGAGTCGTCATATTAAGGGAGGCAGGCGATGAAAAAAGCATTGATTATCATACTATCACTTCTTCTTGTATTTCCTCTCTTTGCTTCTTCAGATATCACAATAGACGACGAATTCATCGCTTCTCTATCACGCGCCCTCGAAGAAAAGGGATATGAGCTGAAGAAGAAGGACGAGGAGAAGAGCTGGTGGCAGAACGAGGTCGAGACTGCCTCCTTCCTCTACGACGTCTACTTCAGGGCGACAATGCTCAGGGAGAATACATTCGCCCTCGGAGGAGGTGTCAACATAGGCCTTGAGACTGAGACCTTCCAGTTCGCCGTCTACGGAATCGGGGACTACTTCATGGCACCCGTCGGGGGACAGGGGGGAGCGGCAAGCCTAGAGTACATGGCCGAGACAGGCGTGATGTTCAGCTGGAAGTTCGTCGAAGCCTGGATAAGCCGCACATATATCGCAATGGATGCAGGCTATTTCATGCAGTTTGCGAAGATTCCCCAGGATCCGACGAAAATCTTTCTTGCCAACAACGGCATCATGATAAGGCCGAAGGTATATACCCTTTTCCAGATCAGTAAGCACTACAACATGAGTATAGGATTCTACTATCAGATTCCGCTCTACCCTGCATACAACGACTACAAGGCCTTCGGAGCCTTTCTCGCTATCCTGTAAGGCCCCAGAGAAAGATACCCGCCGTCCCCGATATCAGAATCTGGATTATCGGGGATATTCTTTTCCCCGTAACCAGCTTGTAACCGCAATGGGTTACAAGAAGAACTACCAGGACTAGAAGAGATCTTATGTCGAAGGATGAGTCTTTAACGAAGACGGAAAGGGCCATAGTGAGCGCCGTCGAGAGTATGAGTGCGGTGACAGCCGGTCTGACGCCGGAAAGGAATGCGTTGACAGATCTGTACTTCAATATGTTATTCAGCACGGCCGCGATGACGAGGATTATGATGAATGAGGGAAGGATGACGCCGAGAGTTGCAACAAGGGCGCCGGGGAAGCCCGCCTGCGACGAGCCGATGAAGGTCGCCATATTGACGGCCAGAGGCCCCGGAGTCGACTCCGCTGTGGCTATGAACGACAAAAGAACGGCCTCTTCAAGCCACCCTTCTCCGAGTACTATCTCCCTTATGAGAGATATCATACCATACCCGCCGCCGAAGGAAACCGTCCCGATAAGAAGAAAAGAGAGAAAGAGACGGAGAAGCATCATCCTTCCTCCTTTTTCCTGCACTTTCCGAGTGATGAAACCACAAGATACAGCAAGCCCGAAAGAAGGATGAAGAATACCGACGAGAAAGATATCGAGAGAAGGGAGAAGAGGACTGAGAGCACAAGAACGGAGAGGAAGATCAGAGCAGAGAGAAGGCTTTTCTCACTCTCTCCAAGCATTCTCAGCCCCGCCGTGAATATGAGGTAGACGACACATACCTCGATACCCTTGAAGGCCCGCCCCACCCACTCGAGGGCGAGAAACTCATCAAAGAAGAGTGATATCACCCATATGATGACAAACGACGGCAGAGCAACGGCGAATGTCGAAAGAGCAGCGCCGGAGAGTCCCCCTTTCCTGTAGCCGATATATGTCGCGCTGTTTATTGCAACAGGCCCCGGAGTGGACTCCGCAACGGCGACCATATCGAGAAACTCGTCCTTATCGATCCACTTTCTTCTTTCGACGAACTCGCTCTCCAGGAGAGATATCATCGCGTAGCCGCCGCCGAAGGTGAAGGCCCCGATCTTCAGGAAGGAGATAAAAAGAGATAGTAGTATATGTTTATCTGCCTTATTCCTCATCAAATACAAATGCAGCAGCCCTTACATCCGCCCCGCGGTTATTTAGGATACCTAAGAAATCAAGAGCCTTCAAGACGACTGTGGCTCTGTTTGTCAGAGGATGGACACCTATGAGGCCGTCCCCGGCAAGGAACTCCTCATCGAGGAAGCACTTTGTCCTGTGCTGACTATCATTGAGAAGTCCGAAGGGCGTGACAGCCCCCTTTCCCAGTCTCAGAACAGCCTCAAGCTCCTCCTCCGAGGCAAAGGAAAGTGGCCGCAGCGAGAGGCTCTTCCTCTCAGCCTTGAGATTGACGCGTTTGTCGCCCTTTACTACGAAAAGGTAGTAGTTCTTTCTGTCGTCCCTCAGAAAGAGGTTCTTCGCCTCCGCATCAGGATATGTAAGAGAGATAGTTTCGAGAGCGTGCATATCGAAGACGGCTTCATGGCGGTCAATGTGCCGCCATACGCCTTCCTCCTCAAGGATGCGGTATATGTCATCTTCACTATACATCATCTGTTCCACCTTCCTCCGTTCTCGTCGCGATACTCCTCATGGTCCATAAGATAGGGATCTTCATCACCGCATATCGTGTAGTCGCAGCAGTCATCCTTTCCGCACGTCTTTGTTCTCACGAGGCGTGCATGAATGAGCTCCATTGCCGCATAGTCGGCATTGCAGAGTGCCGGAAGGATATCGAGAAGATCGTGCTCTCTTGCAAACCCGGCGACGGGACAGGAGTAGAAATAGTATCTGACGGGCTCGCCCTTCTTATAAGGCTCGAGGCGCATATCGTAATCCTTCCACTTCGCGCACTTTTTAGCAGAGATTTTGAAAGCCTTATAGAGGAGTTTCATGTAGAGAGGCCTGTTGGCATTGACGAACTTCAGTCGTGCAAAGGATGAAAGAAAGAGCTCTCCGTAGGCCTTCTCAATCTCCTCGAAGGACGAAACATCACGGCAGACACTCCAGTAACTGAAGAAGAGGATGCAGTCATAGGTTCCGCACTCTCCGTTATGGAAGTTCTTCCTTCCGCCGAGGTCACGCCTCCATGTGGAGAGATACTGCGCAAACTGGAGCTGCACACGAGTCCACACATCCCCACACTCGTTTTCAGGATAGTGAAGTGCGATAAGAGCTCTCACACTCTCTTTGCACCTTTCTGAATAGATGACGTGAACAGAGCGGTCGAAGTCGAGTAAAGAATCGTCCATGGATACCTCCGGCGGATAACTATATTTATCACTGAAGGCCGATGATACTCAAGAGTTAGTCGCCCCTATCTCTGGAGGCAAGCTCCATTGCCTTTCTCATTCCCTCTTCAAACCTCCGAGCCTCCACAAGTGCGATTCCGTTTTCATCCGAGAGCACGATGAGCCTCACACCAGGCGTGAAGCCGAGCTTCTCTCTTGCCTCCTTCGGAAGCACAATCTGTCCCCGCTCCGAGAGCGTGACACTTCCCCAGATGTTCTTCCCCTTCGGCGCAGGAGGAACCTCCCCGATGCCGTCGACACTGTTATCAGAGACGAGAGAGTCGAGACTGACGCCGTAGAGAGAAGCAAGAAGCGCACACTTACCGATGTCGGGCACACTCTCGCCGGACTCCCACTTCGCATATGCCTGACGTGATATCCCGCACTCGAAGGCCACCTTCTCCTGCGACCAACCACTCATCTGTCTGAGTCTTATGATATTTTCCCTGAACATTCTCTCCTCCTAGAGATCAAGCATCTCGAAGCTCTTCACACTCATTCTATATGAAAGAAGAGTGAGAAGAGAATAAAGAAGAACCCCTGCAGCAAGAACAATGAACTGCCCCGTCCCCCATATATCATCGAAAAGTCTCATAATGGAAAGATGACTGAGAACCTCTCCTGAACCAATAACAGTGAATGCGGTAAGAGAATAGAGCAGGAACGGAATACCGATGGAGTACGCAGTGCGGAAGAAGAGGCTGAGAAAGATTGAATTGAAGAGAGCGAAGACCAGAAGCGAGAGCGAGAGTGCCGTCAGGTCGGCCCTCATCATCGGATTCGACAGATACACCATACTATCTCTCAAAAGAGTCCCTCTGAGGATCACACATCCAGTCATGACAAGAAGAGAGCATAGCTCTATGAAGATGACAAAGATGAACTTCCCCCTTACCGTATCACTCTTCGGAACGGGAAGAAGCACGGAGAAGAGGACATCTGAGTTCTCCCTCGCCTTCTGGAAACTCTGGAAGAGCCCCAGAGTCACGAAGAATGGAGCACAGAGCACCGGGTAGCCGGGAACGAGGAACAAAAGAGAGAAGATGATGAAAATAAAGGAGAGCGGATGAGCCGAAAGCCTCACTTCCTTCATGAAGAGCTTATACATCCCATGCCTCCCTTTCGAGGCGAAGAAAGGTCTCCTCGATACTCTCTCCGGGAAGAGAAAAGCTTTTTACGAAGTCATCCTTTGTTCCAGAGGCAATTATTCTCCCCTTCGATATGTAGAGAATGTCATCTCCCGCCTTCTCGATATCGGATATGATGTGCGTCGAGAAGAAGACTGCCCTGCCCTCCTTTGCAAGACTTTTCAAAAGAGATATAAGCTCGCCGCGCGAGAAGGGATCGAGAGAGGACGTCGGCTCGTCTAGAATGAGAATGTCGGCACTGTGTGAGAGCGCAAAGAGAAGATTGCATTTGACCCTCATTCCCTGGGAGAGCTCCGATGCCTTCTTTTTATCGTCTATTTCAAAAAGAGAGAGATACTTCCTGTATGCCTCGTCACTCCACCCGTCATAGAAGCTTCTCACAACAGAGGCAACATCCCGTATCCTCGCTTCAGGATACCAGCTCATAGTCCCCGTCGAATAGCCTGTGTGCATCTTGAAGAATGCTTCGTTCCCGCTGACTTTCCTGCCTCTGTATAGAATCTCACCCCCGTCGGGATGGACGATATTCAGCACCGACTTGATCAGCGTCGTCTTCCCCGCTCCGTTTCTTCCGATAAAGCCGGTTATCCTGCCCTCTTCAAGGGAGAACGAGACATCAGAGAGCGTAAAGCCGGGATAACGCTTCGATAAACCTTTCACTTCCAGAATACTCATATAATTCCTACTTGTACGAACAGTGTAATAAACGCCTGCTCCTCTCTCAAACAACTATGCTTTGCATATTTCTCCGTATACTGCAACCATCCGTTGCACAGCGGCAGAGCAAGACGACCAATATGAAGATTTCTCCCGGAAATTACACTTTTCATGTCATTTTTGACACCTGGCAAAAAACATGTTGACTGATTGTCATTCCATGAGAAACTTGAAATGCGGGATCGTGTACCTTTTCGTTGCGTAACGGAAAAAGGCACACAAGGTCAGCAAATATCATCCGGGAGGGAGAGAATCCAATGAAAAAGAAAATGTCTTTGTGTATTGTTCTTCTGCTTCTGATAGTGCCGCTGCTCTTTTCAAAAGGTGCGAACGAGAAGGCTTATGACAGTTTCTGGTCTATAATCAGGAAGCACTACCCGATGTATTATGTCGCCGCGTCCAAAGGCGTGGATCTGAAGGGCATCGAAGAAAACGGCAGAGGCAGATTCAGCGAAGATTCAAGCCCGGAAGAAATGATCTTCCTCTTCAGAAACATAAGTCGTAGTTTTGTAAAATTGGATTACATAAACGTTTTTCCTTCCTCAATTTATGATTCTGCCTCACTATCTGAAGCGGATTCTTATGTATCTACGAAGAAATCCCCGGGCTATACATATATTCCAACAATGAAGACTGTAATACTGACAATTCCATCCTTCGCCGCAGCCGACCTGAGAGAGGATTTCATATTACGCTCTCTAGAGGATCTGGATGACGTAGAGAATATCATCTTCAATGTAACAGGAAACATAACAGGCAATAATCAGGATGACCTCTCCGCCATTCTCTCTCCGTTCGGTGGCAGCTGGGATTATACCTACAGGGCATATTTCAGAAACAGATACACAGCCGGCCTGTTTTTCACTGAAGATGTAATAATGGAAACTGCGAACAAACTCTACAAGGACGAATACAGACTTCCGTACTATGTCGATGTCACGAAAAGCTATGATTTTGGAGACGGCACATTGAACGAAAGACTCAAGAATGCAAAAAGGTGGATTCTTGTAGATTCTGAAACAAGCTACACAGCTGATTTCTTCGCATCCTTTGCCCAAGTGGCGGGGTGGGCGACGGTTGTAGGCCACCGGACTAACGGCAACGGAACAGGACTACCCGTCATATATACATTCCTGAATGGAAAGAACTATGTTCTCGCCTTTAATTCCACCGTAATAAGCAACAGCAAAGGCGGTCTGAAGGCCCTTTCAGGAACAATCCCAGACATCACGGCCGATGACGGAAGATCAGCGTTGAAACTCTGTCTTGATCTGATTGAAGAGTCTGGAATATATAAGAGGAGATATTAGAAAGTACCTGTTCGATCAACTGCTCGTGCACCACACAGAGCGGAGATGTCGAAGAGGGAGACTCGTTGTGGTTTGAACTGGGATAAGACTATCTCAAGACCACAGGAATCGGAAGAATGAGACTCTGCAGGCAGAGTCAGATTACGCTTCAAGGGGCGCTGACAGCCGACCGCAATCAATCTGTCAGACGTATGATGTATCATTGCTCATGCGGGAGGAAGATAGACGGAGGTGCCGTCATCATCGAAGAGCGACGTGTGAGATACCACGACGACAAGTCTCTCCTCCGCCAGGCGCTTGAGAAGGGAAAAGACCTTCTCCCTCGACTCCTTGTCGATACCGTCCTCTATCTCGTCGACAAGATAGATCTTCCTCTCCCTTATAAGATTACCCAGCAGGCTGAAACGCATCATCTGCCCCTTGCTCAGCCCCATGGAGGTTCTGTCACATATCGTATCGAGACCGTCCTTCTGCTGAGAGAGCCATCCGCCGAGGCCTGTCTTGTCGAAGAGGGACAGCAGCTTTTCATCCGGGCATTCCTCTCCGAGAAGGAGATTGTCCCTTATCGAGGCAGAATAGAGAGAGGGAGACGACGGAAGATATGCAATATCTGAAGAGGAGGAGACACCCCCGATGACGATTCTGCCGCTGACATCCTCTGCTCTGACCATGGAGAGGAGAATCCTTAGAAGCGTTGTCTTCCCGCTTCCGTTGGCACCCTTGATGACATAGAGTCCCGGTCCGCTCATCTTCAGAGAAAAGTTACTGAAGAGGGGGCAATCCCCGTATGAGAAGGAGAGATTCTCGACTGTGATCGAGCACTCTCCCTGCGGCACATATTCAACACACTCTCTGTCCTCCTTATCCATGAAAGAGCGGACTCTCTCTATCGAGACGGACTGTGCTAAGAGGCTCTGATAAGTGCCGCCGTAGTTCTGGATCATGGACCTCAGCTGCTGGGAGAAGAGAACGGCAGTCATGAAGTTCCCCACACTGTTACCGCCCCTGTAGATACTGTAGCCGAGAAAGAAATAGATGGCGGAAACTGTCAGGATATTGATAGAGAAAAGTATGAGACGGCTTTTCTGCTGCAGATTGAGCTTTCTGTAGGAGATGGAGTAGTTATCACGGATTCTCCCGATGAACGACGAGAGGAAGAAGGAGCCTGCCTTCCCCGTACTTTCGTAGCTCATTGCAATCGAATCCTGTATCGTACTGACATAGCGGTCCCCGCATACCTTGCCCTCCCTGTTTATGACGGCTTCCTTCTTTCCTGCCGCCCGGTAGACGATAAACGGAATGAACGAAAGAACAACAGTGAGAGCGAATGCAATTATGTTTATGGAGATGAGACGGTATGATATTACGGCAAGGGTGAAGAAGCTGACGAAAATTCCCGGGAGGGTGCTCGTCCAGAGGGAAAGAACGACTGACAGGTCATTCTGAAGTATGTTCAGCACCTCTGCCTCCCGCCCCCTCAGATAGCCGGCATTGCCGCGCCGTATGGTCTTTTCGAAGAAGAGTTTCTCTCCATAGAGTGTCGATCTCTTCGAAACGGAGAGAGAGATCCTGCCGTTTATGAGGTTGAGAAGAAGTGCGGCGGCCTGGAGTGAGAAGAGAAGAGCGAGGAGAATGACGAAGGAACGGAAATCCGGAATCGTGAGGCTGTCGATGAGAGAGCCTGTGAATACCGGCTCAAGAGTGTTGATGTAAGAGACTAAAAGCGAGATGACAAGCGAGAGGACGACAAGAGGCATTTCCTTCGATGTGAAGCTGAAACACCACCCCAGTTTCTTCCAGAGATGCTCGCGGCTCTTCTTTTCCACACTATTCCCCCTGCTGTCAGCCTCTTACAGATACTTCCCCGTCACGAAAATCATAGACGGTGTCGGCTTCACCGGCAAGTCTCTCGTCATGTGTGGCTATTATCGTGACGGTATTGTTCTTTTCTGTAATATCGCGGAAGAGGGCGATTACAGAGAGAGCCGTTTTCGTATCGAGATTAGCTGTCGGCTCATCGGCAAGGAGCACCTTCGGCCTCTTTAAAAGCGCACGTGCGATTGCCACGCGCTGTCTCTGCCCGCCGGAAAGAGACGAGGCCTTCCTTTTTCTCATATCCCAGAGTCCTAGGTCTTTCAAAAGTTCCTCTGCACGGGGATAGTAATCCTTCTCGTTTCCCCTGTCCTTTCTCTTTCCAACCCTTACGGACAGGAGAACATTGTCCCAGATGGAAAGATGATCGAGAATCAGATAATCCTGGAATACAATCCCGATGTCATTGTATCTGTAAGAGCAGAGCTGACCTTCTTTCATTGTATGCAGAGCCGTATCGTCAACCCATATCTCCCCTTCTGTCAGAGTCAGCATTCCTCCGATTATCTTGAGCGCCGTACTCTTTCCCGAGCCGCTGGGTCCCATGAAGAGGCTGATCGTCCCTTCACTACATGCAAAGTCCGCATTTTTGAGGGCATGCACCACCTCTCCGCCCGGCATATAATCTTTTGTTAAACCTGTTACCTTTACCATATTACAATACACTCCTCAGTTTTTCTCCCAGAGCCGGCAGCCCGTAGAGGTCGAAGGGCCCGTAATCAATGCCGAATCCGGCAACAACGCTGCTCTCTTTAAAGAGAATCGCCTGTCCCTCATACATACACGGAATAAAGAAGGCTTCTCTCGTCGGAATTCTGTCTCCTTCAACTTCTCTCCAGCCGAGAATCCAGCGGCAGTAATAAAGCTCACCGTCCATTTTTATAGTCTTGAGGGCATAGTTTCCGTATTCCTGATAGATTATCTCGATACTTCCGTCGTTGGATTTTATTACAACCTTCTCTGCACTCTCTTCCTCGATATGGAAAGAAGGAAGAAGCTCACCTTCGTTCTTCGAGTAAACCTGCGGAATATAACTTATATTGAACGCTCCGTCCCGGGCGTTTCCATCCCCGTTCTCCGCCTTTACCTGTCTGTAAAGGGCCCATCCGCTGACTACATCTCCTGTCTTGAAAGAATAATCCGAAAAGATGTTGTCGATGTAAATCGTCAGGTAATTACGCTCTCCATCAATCAAATAGGATTTATACCTCCCTTCACTGTAGAAAAGATAGCAGTCCCTGTCGATGACTGTCACATTTTCAGAAACCTCCGGCGGCTCTTTGTAGGCAAACGGCCCTATTATCTCCTTCTTCAGCAGTACGAAGTTCTCATAATATGAAACATCGGGATGGAAAAGGCGGAAGACGTCTGCAGAAAGAGGTAGTACGGTGAGAACGGCAATGAAGACAAACAGCAGCAACCTTCTCATATCTTCTTCTCCCTCCTCTCCTTGAAGAAAAGCATTACAAAATTCATCGGGAACGAGAATCCGAGGAAGAATATCGACAGCATGAGAATGTTTTCCAGATAAGCAGGCCCCGCACCTTCTATGGAATACTTTCCGTAACGTGTAAGCAGATCTCTGAAATATATATTCTCATTCTGTACAAGATTTTCTCCGAGTGGTCGTATATAATTGAGAAGAAATGAAATCAGCGAAAGCACCACGAAAGATACTGCAGCGACAAAGAAAAGCATTATCAGCTCCTCAAGAAATAGAAGGAATGTGAGCTTTCCCTTTGTCATCCCCATGCTCCTGTATATGGTGAACTCATCCTTCCTCAGCTGGAAGACGGAGAGAGAGATGAAGACTGCGGCAATTACCGTCATGATCTTCAGAATACCTATGAATTTGTCCAGAATGTAAATCGGCAGCTTGAAGCGGTCGACTTCATTCATGAGCTCTTTGGAGAATTTTCTGTAAAGAGATTCCCGCCCCTCCCAGAC
>CAVACS010000025.1:0-22110 GCA_963587105.1 Anaerovoracaceae bacterium
ACGTTCAGGAGGTCTATTCGTGATTTCACCCCTGTCTTCTGGAAGATGTTCGCGATATGGTTGTTGACCGTATTGACACTGATTTTGAGTTCGAATCCTATCTCTTTGTTGGTCATTCCCTTCTTTATGAGCTTGATGACCTCGAATTCCCTTTCGGTAATCTTGAACTCGGCATAATCCTCGAGTCTGGGTTCCCCCGCCCTCTTCGTCTTCTTGCTGTCCTCCTCGGCCTTTTCGATGGCGAGGAACATGAATACGAGATGCATGATGAAGTACGCAAGTATGATTATCGAGAAGGCAAGGCTCCTCCACTGTCTGAATACTGCTGAGAGTGCGAGAAGCGGAAGCGTCGAGAAGCTTATGATCGAGAATGTCCATGCTGCAGACTTCACAAGCTTGTTCTCTATGGATGTACGGTTGCTGAGCATCATCGAGAGACAGTAGATTACGTTGACTGCGGCTATCACAGGCTGCAGAGCCTCGAGAACCGGGATGTCGAGAATCGTCGTCAATACGGCCGACGCAAGGTATCCCAGTCCTATTATGAAGGTTATGACGATTCCCGCCTTCGACATCGGGCGTGCGATAAGCCACGATGCGAAGCGGCAGATGAAGACCACGAGGAACGAGCTGTCTATTATGTAGAGAGCATCGAATACGTAGTTCAGAACAAGTTGCGGGACCCCCTGGAAGAGGTAGTTTCCCGCAACGAGTTTAAGTGTATAGAAGACTGCCAGAGCCAGAAGTGTCGCTGACAGTACTATATTCCACTGCGCCCATTTATCTGTGTTCTTCTTTTCAAGAACGATGGAGAGCGACAGGTTCATCGACGCTATGACGAGTGACGCCATAGATACAAGAACAGCGGCTTCAAGCATCAGAATCTGTTTCTGGCCTGGGACATGTTCGCCTTGCCGCAGACAGCCTTGAGATCATCAAAGAACTCGGTAAGTGTTGTAGACTTGAATCCGGTATCCATCTCTGCGATGTCGTTGTATGCACGTGCATTCTGGTCTGCGACTGCAAGACGCGGATAGATCTTGAAATTCAGGTTTATACCGTCAGTCAGGAAATACTTTGCACTCAGTTCGTAGCCGGGGAATGCGACCTGGCATCTTCTTTCGAGTTCATCCTTCGTCATGAGTTTACGGGGAGACATCTCGAAGAGTGCGAAATAAAGGTCGAACGACGGAGCGAAGTAGAGCATCTTGACTCTCTTCTTCTCTGCATTCTCCTCTGTTCTTGCAACATCTTCGATCGTTGCATTCACATCATCAAGACCGAAGACACACCATACCGATGTATACTTACCCTTGTTTCTCAGTGAGCCTGCCTCGCTGAGCATCTTGTCGAGGTTGACGGACGAACTCTTCTGGACAGTGAGGTTGGAATACCTGCAGTCCTTTCTGAGCTGTGAGAAGAAGATCGTTTCTGCATCTGTAGCGCAGAGCATGAGCATTGAGCCCTTTGCCTCTATTTTATTCTTTTTTCTGATAGTCATTAGTTAGTCTCCTTTTTGTTCTGGAAACAGAAATCACTCTCGATCGGAAGAGATCCGAATACACCCTGGAGATAAGCATCATAGACAGAAACCTTGTTCTTGACGCCTCTGAAGTCAGCAAGCGATACGAACTCGGTCGAGCTGTCCTCACCCTTCTCTGCAAACCAGATGGAGTCTCTTCTCATCAGGCCCTTCTGAAGGAGTGCCGGGTTGCAGTCGACAACGATGAGCTGGCTTTCCGTATCGTTGGCATGGAAGAGCTCGACGATGTGACAGAGTACATACGGATGAAGCAGCTGGCCGAAGTCATCGATGACAATCGTCTTCTGCTCCGTGAATGCCTTGAAGAACGACACGGCGATGAGAACAAGCCTTCTCAGGGAGAGTGACTCGTTCATGAATGTCTGACCGTAAGCCTCAGTTCCCTTTGCGTTCACATAGCAGTGGCTTATACCGACAGTCTCCATTCCCTTGTCGTTTCTGATTACCTGCAGGCGGTAGATGTCCGTGATATCGAGTGCCCAGAGGAAGTTGACGATCTGATCAGACCAGTCGGGATGAGCCTTGAGAGCTTCGATGATGACCTTCTCGGCACTTGCACCATAACCGAGGGGAAGAACATCGAGAGTATTCTCGAACCAGGAATAGAGCTCGCCTGCCGTCTGTCCGCCCTTCTGTGCAGCGCCGGAGAGGAAGGATCTGTCTTCCTGGAGCTTTGCAGCCTGTCTCTTCTTCTCGCCTCTGTAATACTTACCGAAGCGGTATGTGTACTGGCCGTTGTCGTAGATGCGTTCGAACATGACCTTCTTGGAGCCGTTGATCACATAGTAGAGAGATTCCTCGTAGAAACGCTCCTGAGTAGCCTTGATCTTGTATATTGCAACGATGCTGGGCTTTTCCTCATCTCCGGGATTACCCTTGTCAAGGAGAATCTCCATTGTGATTTCGCACGGGCGTGTCTTGCCGTCGCCGTATGCGAATGCAGCCTTTGCAAGATATCTCTTGAGAGGATTGGGAGAATCCTCCGGGGCGAAGAGAATACCCTTTACGGCTTCGAGAGCCCTGATGAATGAACTCTTACCTGCTCCGTTAGGCCCGATGATGGCGCTGGACTTGAGAACGTTGAACTTGTCCGTCCCCTGAACAGTCTTGCTCAGATCCATCCTCTTGTCACCCAGAGCGACGAATGAAATAGTCTGGGGATCCTTCACAGACTTATAATTTGCAAGTGTCATTGACAATAGCATGGGATTACCTCCGAATTTACATTAATAATAGCAGAACCTTCAGAAAAATCAAAAATGAGTATCAAACGGCCCTTTACAATGAAATGATGTCCCGGGAAGCCCGGAATAATCAAGTAGAAATGAACGCTTTTATTGCATTAAACGTCATTTTTCTTATGAAATACACCAAGCTGTGGAACATCATTTAGAACTTTTTGCAAAAAACTATTTAATAAATGTCAAGTATAAACTCGTTTTCCTTTATTCTACAGAAGATATTCATAGGGGGAAACAGTCCCCGAAGTATCGTCATTCTTGCTCTCGTACTGTTTTTTCGCCTCTTCGTTCTTTGCTTTGAGTGCGACGAGTTTGGAATAAAGGTAGTTCACCTCGCTGTCGTCCATACCCTTTGCACGGATGTCGTAAAGGATGGAGATGGCACTCTCAAGGTCGCCCTGGGCAGCAAGAATGAGTGCAGCATTGTAGCCCGACGGAACATGGCCGTTCTCATCGTATGCCTTCTCGAAGACAGTAAGGGCGTAGTTGAGGTTGCCGTTCTCAGCTGACTTATATGCCTCTTCAACGCTTTCGAGCTTGGGCCTGTTGTCCTTCAGCGTCACATTGGTGTAACGACGCGTCGGTATGAAGTCAGCCACGATTTCATCGATCTTGTCCGAGAGGGCATCTGCGACAAGCTGCTGCTCTGAAAGAAGTGTTGTGAAGATGTAATAGTCGGGATCGAAGACCTCCCAGTCACTGTTCGATGCCCGGTACTCCCTCACTGTGACTATTCTGTCTGTCGCAGTGTCGAGAACGGTGAGCGTGAACGAGATGTCGACTGTTCTGTAGAGGGTATATTTTATAGTCTCTATGCCTTTGTAGTCCTTGACGACCTTCACATCGATGTACTCATCTGTTCTGAGAGATGTGATCTTCGGCACGATGAGGGCATCTATACCGTCATTCTTGAGAAGAGAGGAAGGATCCTTTCCGATTCTGTAGAGTGAGATATATGTGTCTGTCTTCTCCGTGGAGAGCGCCGAGTAGTACGAAGAGCTGTTGAAGACCTTGCTCACCATCTTCGTAAGTTCCTTCGCCGCAGCGGAGTTGACATCGCTGTAGGAGTAGGATGTGAAATACTCCGGATAGATGATTCCCGGTGCATATATGTAGTTGTCGTACCTGACGTAGAACGGGAGCGACTCAGAGCCTTCATATTTCGAAGCCGAAGCAACTGCGATGTTGCGGTACTGGCTCATATCTACATTCGACGGCTGTGTGTACGGGATACTGAGAACTGTCTGACACGATGCAAGAAGCAGAACAGCTAAGAGTAGTAGTGTTATAAGGATGTGTTTTCTCATATTCGTTTTTGTCGAGAAGACGATCTCGACACTCCTTTTCTTATCTATAATATTAATAACCGAAAACCGGGAAAAGATACACACCCGTCTGCAATGCTTGTAGACAATCTCACCTCTTTCACTATAATCACAGCTATGAATCCCGATTATGCTGAATATAAAGATGAAGAGAACGAAAGATGCCGAAGCCGTATCAGAGCGGCGGCACGCATGAGCGGTCTCTTCGACGACGATGATAATGACGACGAAGACGGATTTCCGGGTACCCTATGAGAATGCAGAAACTTCAGATAGACCGCTCTAATCTTCCATTCGACAACAGATACCTCGCAGCGCTTATACTACCCCTTGCCGCAGAGACTGCGCTCTCTGTCGCAGTAGGCATTGCAGATACCCTCATGGTGTCACAGGCGGGAGAGGCGGCTGTAAGCGGTGTCAGCTGCGTCAATACGATACAGAACCTTCTTATCCAGGTCATCATGGCCTTCGCAACAGGCGGAAGCGTCGTTGCGTGCCAGCTTCTCGGAATGGGAGAGAAGGAAAGAGCCAGAAAGAGCTGCAAGATGCTGATGAACATCGTCACGCTTGTCTCGCTTGTCACCTCCCTTCTCATTCTTCTCTTCAATGAAGAGGTCATCGACTTCGTATACGGAACTATCGAGAATGATGTATTCACCTCAGCCGTCGACTACTCCATACCGATTCTCATAAGCATGCCCTTCTACGCCGTGATGACGGCCTCGAATGCCATAAGCCGTTCGATGGGAAGAAGCCGCATAACGATGAACGTCTCGATAATCGTAAACGTCATCAATATCATCGGCAATGCCATCTTCCTCTTCGTCTTCAACATGGGGGCACTCGGCGTCGGAATAGCTTCATGCATCTCGAGGATTGTCGGAGCCGTCATAATGTTCCTCGTCGTCTGCGATACATCGAAGGAGCTCTTCATACCATCCCCGCTGAAGCCTCAGTTCGACGGCAGAATCTCGAAGATGATTCTCCACCAGGCCGTTCCTACAGGAGCCGAGAAGTGCCTTTTTCATATCGGGAAGATCCTGATCTCCTCGACCATTGCATCATTCGGAACCGCAAGCATCGCAGCCTATGCCGTCTTCAACAACATGGAAACCCTTGTCGATATCCCCGGAAATGCCATCATGCTTGCATCCATCACCGTAATCGGCCAGTGCTGTGGAGCGAGGAAGTACGACGAGGCGATGTACTATGCAAGGAAACTCCTGAGAATTTCGACACTGTGCATGTTCGTCTTCGGTACGGTGAGCTTCATTCTCACGCCGACCATAGTCTCGCTGTACGGGCTCTCCCGGGAGGCGACATCGCTTGCCATCCTTACTATCAGAATCGACTGCATCTGCCGTCTCTTCTGGTCTCTTGCATTCGTCACACCGAACATCCTCCACGCAGCGGGAGATGTCAAGCTCGTCATGATCACCGCCGTCCTCGACATGTGGGTCTGCCGTGTCTTCTTTGCACATATCCTCGGCGTCTACTGCGGTCTGGGACTTTTGGGAACACAGATCGGAATGTGGATGGACTGGGCTGTGAGAATCGCAGTCTTCTACCCCAGGCTCCGCAGCGGTAAATGGAGAGATAAGGGCATAAAGATAGAGAGCACCTGATGAGTCTTGCGCCTCCATCCTTTTCTCGTCATACTCTTTTCTATGAACAGAGAATCAACAGCAGCAGCTGAAAGGCTGACGTCATTCATCGCCTCATCCCCCTCGCCCTACCATGTAGTGGACAATGCGGAGAAGATGCTCCTCGGTGGCGGTTTCATCCCTCTCTCGGAGAAGAAGAGTTTCAACATCGAAAGAGGAAAATCATATTTCGTCAAACGTTCCTCATCGGCGTTGATCGCATTCAGAGTACCGGAGAACCCCTCCCTCTTCCGTATAGCGGCATCCCATACAGATTCGCCGTGTTTCAAGATAAAATGGAACCCCGTGGTGAAGGGAAACGGAATGCCGTCACGCCTCAACGTCGAAAGCTACGGCGGCCTTCTTCTCTATACCTGGTTCGACAGGCCGCTCTCAGCAGCCGGAAGGATATTCTACAGAAAGGACGGCGACATCATGGAGAAGCATGTCGACCTCTCCTCCTCCCTCTCCCTTGTCATTCCCTCCCTTGCAATCCACCAGAACAGGGAGGCCAACAACGGCTGGAAGATATCTGTGCAGAAGGAGATGCTTCCCCTCTTCTCTGACGGGGATGATGACTATCTTGAGCTTCTCGCCTCTGAAAGCGGTGTAAACGTTGAAGATATAGTCGACGCCGATCTCTTCCTCTACAACAGAACAGCTCCTTCATTCAGCGGCAGAAACAGAGAGTATTTCTCCTCCCCGAAGATTGACGACCTCGAGTGCGTATTCACATCCCTTGAGGCCATCGTGGAGACGAAGAACAGGAATGCCATAAGCATGGTTGCTCTCTTTGATAACGAGGAGACGGGAAGCGGGACAAGAGAGGGTGCCCTCTCGGACTATCTGACCTCTGTCACGGAGAGAATCGCCCTCTCTCTCGGATGGAATGCCGAGGAAAAATACATGGCTCTTGCATCGTCCTTCATGCTCAGCGCCGACAACGGCCATGCAGTACATCCCTCATACCCCGAGAAGAGCGACATAACAAACAGACCGAGGATGAACGGAGGGGTGCTTCTGAAGTACGCTTCGAGTCAGAAATATACAACAAGCGGCGAAAGCGGTGCATTCACACGCACTCTTCTCGAGAAGAATGATATTCCGTACCAGATCTTCTACAACAACAGCGACATGGCGGGCGGCTCCACACTCGGAAACCTCTCGACACAGAAGGTTTCGATCCTCACGAGCGACATAGGATGCGCACAGCTTGCAATGCATTCGTCGTATGAGACTGCGGGAACGGAAGACGTCCTGCACTTAGAGAAACTTTTCAAGGCCTTCCTTTCTGAATGAGTATCCCTTTGTGGTGAACCGGGCTTCCGGCCACAGGGGGAGCTTGTCCTTATTCGAACGGATGTACTCTATGCTTAAATCCTGTACATCCGAGTCGAACGACTTGAGAATCCGGCACCCCGGGTAGACAGAGTAGCCGCCGCTGCCCGTAATACGATAGTTGTTGAGGCAGAGTCTGAGCTTTCTCTTTCCGATTTCCTCACCCCTGAAGAGCAGCCTCGTCACCCTCTCCCCCACAGGACGCGAGAGGTCGAACTCGTATTCTATACCATAATAGTAGTCGTAGTTGTACATCTCCATCTTCGGGATGAGGTATCTGCGGTTTATCGAGACTCCGCCTTCCTCGTCGACAGAAAAGAACGACGCGGTGTTTTCGAGGGCGCTCCTGAGGCCGGCCTCGTCTATCTCGATAAGGCAGAGGGTGTTCGGGTACTGGTAGGATGCGAGAATATCACGCAGAGTGACACGCTTATGGAAGGGATAGAGGGAGTTGTTGAGAGCGCATACGCTCGCATCAGAGCCGGTCGCATTCATCTGCACGTAGTTGAAGAAGTCCGCAATACGGTTTCCGTCAAGCATTGATGAAAGAAGAGACGGGACGGCTATCTCATCTTCGATCTCCCCCAGAGTCTCGTCGAGCCAGGCTTCGGTTTTCTCCCTCAGGTCCCTGTTCTTCTCCTCAAGCTCTACTTTCTTCTCGTCGGGAGACGCGAGAGTACCGGTTATTCCGTCAGAAGTTATCCTGATGATACCGTAACCGAGTCCGAATGAGGGAGCCTGCAGAACATAGCTGTTACATACCTTCCTGAACGGTATTCCCTTATGCTGATGACCCGAGAGTATGAGAGAGTAGTCGAGATCCCGGCAGAGTTCGTAGCCGATGTTCTCCCTCCCCTCCTGGAGCCTTATGCCGCTGTCGAGGTCGCACTCAAAGCCCCCGTGATAGATAAGAACGCTCACATCGGAGTTTCTCTTCAGCCACTCCAGCTCCTTCCCGGCTGCCTCTCTGACGTCGCTTATTATGAAGGAGGCGATATTCTCCTTCTTCTCCCAGAGATTCACATAGTCCGTCACAAGGCCTGTAAAGCCTATCCTCAGGCCGTTTCTGTCTGTTATCACAATATGCTTCTCGATATCGATCTCACCCTTTCTGTCGGTGAGGTTGGCACAGAGTATCCTTGCTCCCGTCTGGGAGAGGAACGATGAAAGAACGGTGCGGCCGTAGTTGAAGTCGTGGTTCCCGGGCACAGCTATATCCAGTCCGCCCTCTCTGAAGGCCTGAGCCTGCGGAAACGGGGAGAAGATCTTCTCCTCCATGATGAACTTTCCCAGTGCGCTTCCCTGAATGTTGTCCCCGCCGTCGATGACGAGAGTGTCCTCGTCCTTTTCGTATGAGCCTATGATCCTGTAGTGGCCCATGTTGATGTCCTTTCTCTCTGCAAATGTCGTCGGAAAAAGATAGGAGTGGAGGTCGCTCGTGAAGATTATCTTCATTTATGGCCCCTTGCGAGCTTTGTTCTTATACGCGACGAGAACCACTCGATTACAAGGATAAGAACGACAAGTCCCACCAGGATTGCTCCCGCCTGATCCCACTTATAGCCGTTCATTGCAAAGATCAGCGGTGCTCCGATTCCCCCCGCACCCACAAGGCCGAGGACCGTCGAGTCCCTGAGATTCATGTCGAAGCGGTAGATGAGAGTCGAGGCAAAAGACGGTGAGATCTGGGGTATTATGCCGTAGCGGATCTTTTCGAAGGTGTTGCAGCCGCAGGCGTCAAGGGATTCGAGAATCCCCCTGTCGATATCTTCGATGGATTCGGAGAACATCTTGCTTATCATACCGATGGAACAGAGAGACATCGTCAGGAGTCCGGCAAAGGGACCGGGGCCCGTTACTCGTATGAACATCAGGCCGTATACAAAGGCCGGGATCGTCCTTATTGCCATGACGAGTGTCCGGAAGAAGAGTGCCACAGGCCCGGGGACGATATTCCCCGCCCCGAGAAACGCAAACGGGAGAGCGAGAACCGCCCCGACAAGAGTTCCGAGGAATGCTATGGAGAGCGTCTCGAGAAGAAGGTATGGAACACCCTCCTTCGTCAGGTTGAAGAGAAGAGAGAGCGATGGGTGGAAGATACCGTACAGGATACTCTTTGCAACAGCCCATCCGTTCACATCCGAGCCGTCGGAGAGGCTGAAGGCCGTGGAAGACCAGGAGAGGATCAGAAGAAGGAGCACTATCACGACTGTGGTGTAGATCCACGCTCTCGGACGCGCCTGGTACATCTCCTCGACAGTCATACCCTTCCTCCAGGGAGAGGGCTTCGATTTTTTTACCATACCCGCCGCCTCATGTCAGCTTCTCTCTGAGGTAGTAGCTCAGATACTCGATGATGACTACGGCAAAGAAGAGGATGATGAGAATCATACCCACCTTGCTGTAGTTCCTCCACCCTATCTGGGAGTTGAGGATAAGTCCGATTCCGCCCGCCCCCACATAGCCGAGGATTGCGGCATAGCGCACGTTGCCCTCAAAGCAGTAGAGAGAGTTCGAAAGGTAAAGAGGAAGGACCTGGGGGATTATCGAGAGGATGAAAGAGCGCACTCTCGTACAGCCGATGGCGAGCATGGCCTCATAGCTCCCCATGTCAGTCGTCTCGATCTGCTCGTATAAAAGCTTCCCGACATATGCGAATGTGAAGACTGCTATGGCGACAGTTCCGGCTGTGGTGCCCAGTCCGAATATGAAAGTCGCGATGAGCGCAGTAACAAGGGTCGGAAGTGTCCTCAGAAGAGAAAACAAGAGGCGGAAGGTGAGTATGACGACTCTGTTCTTCACAATGTTGGACGATGATAAGACTGCAAAGGGAACGGCGGCGAGGGCGCCGGCGACGGATCCGATCAGGCTCATCTTTATCGTGTCGAAGAGAGGACTCCAGATAGATCCGGCATAGCTGAGATCTGGCGGGAACATCTTTCCGAGTATGACCCAGAACTGGTTTCCCCGCTTCACAAGCGTCGTGAAGTTGAATCCCGTGATTCTGACCGAGATATATGTCGAGATGATGAGAACGAGAACGATCAGAGGCGCACGGCTTCTCTTCTCATATACCTTCTTTCCGTCTGAGAGGACGAGAGTGCGGGGTTTGAAGATCCTGTCATAGATTGCCATTACTTCCTCCCGTTCTCCTCTTCCGATCCTGCACTCCCGTCGTCCCCGCCGTAGATTTCCGAGAGAACTGCGTCATTTATGTCCTCTTTCTTTCCGTCGTAGATTATCCTGCCGTTCTTTATTCCGATTATTCTGTCGACGTACTCGAGAGCGAGGTCGACATGGTGTATGTTTATGAGAACGGAGATCTTCTTCTCCCTGTTTATCTTCTTGAAATCATCCATGACAACCCTGGCAGTTACAGGATCGAGTGCCGCGACAGGTTCGTCGGCAAGAATGATCTTCGGGTTCTGCGCGAGCGTACGCGCAAGTGCGACACGCTGCATCTGACCTCCCGAAAGCTCGTCGCAGCGTGTATATGCCTTTTCGAGGATGCCCATGCTGTCGAGCGCTTCGAGGGCCTTTATCTTATTCTCCTTCGTGTAGATGCCGAAAAGAACCCTCCAGAAGGGAAGGTCCGGCACGAACGAGACAAGAACATTCTTGAGTACGCTTGCACGTGTAACGAGGTTGAATGACTGGAATATCATCCCGATACGGCGTCTGAAGAGTCTGAGTTCACGCCCCCTGAGGGCATCGACCTCCACCCCGTCCACTGTAAGAGAGCCCCCCGTTATGTCATGCATTCTGTTTATTGATCTTATCAGTGTGGATTTACCGGCTCCGGAGAGGCCTATTATACCTACAAATTCCCCCTGATCTATTGTGAGCGAGACATCATCGAGGGCTTTGACACCGTTGGGATATACCTTGCTCACATGATCGAAAACTATCATCTTCTCTCCCATGAAGGGGTAGACTGCCCTACCCCTTCTCTATGAAATAAGCGGAAGCTACTTGAAAAGTTCCTGTGCCTTGCGTTCACTGTCATAGTCGCTGTCATCTGCCACGACATAGCCGTAGTGATTATAAATCTTTATGACGGCCTTCCCCTCGTCGGTCTCAGCAATTGCTATGAATGCCTTCTGCAGAGCCTCGATGAAATCCTCGTTCTGCATCTTCAGGCTTGTTCTGGATGCACTGATGGTGTCGTTCATGATGAAACCGGTGGCACCGATGACGTCTACCTCATCCCAGATGGATTTCTCTCTTCCCCATTCTCCGGTCCACTTCTCGACATAGTCCTGTCTGCCGTCGGCATAGCATACGATGATATCGTACATGCCGGAGGCAAGGGAGGCAAATGCCGCCGCATAGTTGGTCTGGACAGCCTTCGACAGGTCTGCGACCGTCTTTGTGTAACGCTCGTAGAGCCATATCGAGGGATAGATGTAACCGGCAGAGGAAGTCGTGCTCGCAACACCCCACGAGCATGCGTTGAGTTCATCCCATGTCAGCTCCTCGCCTCTGTTGACCTTTTCAACGAGTGCTCTCGCCTTAGGTGTTATTCCTGCATAGATGAGTGCACGGTAGCCGACTACGAGTTCGCTGCTGTTCGTCGTGGGCTTGTTTGCGTTCCATACCTTCGGGTCGTCGCTGTTGACGCTCTTACCTTCTCTCAGGGCAGTGAGGATCGCCCTTGCCCCGTCGTCATACTTTACATATGTACCTGCGGGAATGAAAGCGAGGTCCGTCGTTCCTGCGTCGAGTGCCTCGCCTGCGGCCTCATAGTTCGTGGAAACGAGAATCTTTACATTTTCCACCGTCCAGCCGTATTCCTTGAGTTTGTTCTTCAGAAGATCCTTCAGAGGATCGGTCGAAACGACAATGTCATCGACATCCCGGGAAGGGACGAACGTGATCGTGAGTTCGTCGACGGTCTTCCCGTCTTTTGCTGCTTCTTCACTGGCCCCGCCTGCAAAAAGCGGGATGAAGAGGAGTACAACCATGATGAAAACAAACAGTTTCTTCATTGTAAATCTCCTTATTGGTTCGATGTATCGAATTCAGCTTCGATTATTACTTTAAGCGGAGGAGCAGGCTCGCGGCTCTTCATGTACGTCAGAAGCAGCGTTATGCGCCAGAGCTGCTCGGAGGACATCCTTACACATGGATGGCTCGTCTTCTCATGGCCCAGGTCTATGTCCCGTCTCAATATTATGAGAGGAGGCTTCTCGAGAGCATCGATGCATTTCAGAACACCCTTCTCCACAAGCTGTGTTCCGAGAATGACGGCGTCGGGTTTCTTCTTCATCAGCTGAGTTGCCGCCTGATAGCCCGATTCATCGGTAAGAGCACAGATTTCGATAAGACTTTCGTCCAGGACGCCCTTCTTTTCAAGAATACCTTTTACAGCTTCGATCCTTCTTCTGCCGATTGTAATCCCGTCCTCCTCACTTATTCCCGAGATGAAGCCGATCCTTCTGCATCCCTTTTCGATGAGGTAGTCGATGGACTTGCCGACCGTCGTGTCATAGTCGATGAGCATCTTGTCAAACGGCACGTTGTCGTCAAAGTTATTGAGAAAGACAATGTTCGTTGAAGAGAACATCATCTCGTCGATCTCCTCCTGACTGAAGATCCCGATACCGATGATTGCATCGACAAGGCGCGGAGAGCCCTTCTCGAGGCGTGAAAATACATAGTCCACCTTGCTGTCAGAGAGCGGAATCAGCGTGCTGTAGTCGAATTCGCTCCGTCTTGATGCAGGAACGCTGTGCCAGTCGGCTATCGCAACTTCGATTGTATTGTCGCTCTTCTTCTTCTGGCGCGGAGTCTTGTATCCGAGTTCGACTGCAGTCTTCATGACGGCAAGACGAACAGCCTTCGAGGCTACAAACTCGGGGTCACGGTTGAGAATCCTGCTGATCGCGGCAGGGGAGACGTTAACTTTCTTCGCTATATCGGATAATGTTGCCATATTCCGATTCTATCCCAGCATTTTGGGGAATTCCACTAAAAAGCGATACTTTTTCCCGAATCTTTACTTTTCAGATGGATTTTTTTACTTGAAATATTTATCAAAAAAAGAAGGCCGTCCGTAAATGAACGACCCATTCTCATTTCTCCGGCTCGGAGGCCTTCCAGAGCTTCTCGAGACTGTAGAACTCCCTGAGCTCCGGGCTCATGAGGTGAATGACAATGCTGGAGCAGTCGATAAGCTCCCATCCGTCATCTCCGGGGGTCTTATGGCGGTTGTTGACACTGAGCCCCATATCGTTGAGCTCGCTCCAGAGCTGGTGCACAACGCCCTTGAGGTGACCCACGCTCGTGACTGTCCCGATGACGAATGCATCAGCCCACGAGCAGTCATTGAGTTCGACTGTCGTCACATCCTTTACATTGTGGTCCGTAAGGTATGCTTCAATTCTTTCTGTCTGTTTTCTGACTGTATCCTTCATACTTTCCTATCCTTCAACTTTTCCGCCGGATGCAAGATAGTCGTAAAGATTCCTCGACACATCTGCCAATCCGGACTTAGTGCTTTCCCGGTACTTTTTTTCCCTCTCAAGAACGGAGAGGACCATCTCTTCGAGTGTACCCTTTTCCAGTATATTCAATCTATCCTCTTCAGAGAGATGTTTTCTTCCGGGTTCCATGTAGTCGGCAACGTAGATCACCGCGCCGAGCCTTCCCATCCTGCTCGAGCCCAGGGTGTGGTGCCTCACAGCAGTCTTCATATCCTCGGGCACCTCCTCCCCCGCATCCTCGTCGAAGTGGAGGGCAGACAGTGCTCCGTGCAGGAGCATCGGCTCCTCTCTTTCCTCCTTCTCTATCACAAAACCGTTACTCTCAAGCTCGGCTATCGAACTCTCATCGGTTCTGTAGCGGTAGGCGTCGTGGTAGATGCCGGCGCAGAGAGCCTTGTTCTCGTCAATGCCGAAGCGGCGTGCAAGATAGAGTGCCGTCTCCGCCACTCCGAGGGAGTGGATGAAGCGCTCCTTCTTTATCATGCCCTCAACTTTTCTCTTCAGCCCCGTATAGTCCATTTTCCTCGATATACTCCCTGACACTCTCACTGAGAGAAGAGAAATCTCCTTCTCTCACCGCAGTACTGGACGCCACTGTCCGCTCACTTTCGACGTAGTGTATCTCGAATCCGTCAGAAGTGCAGCGATTGCCGGATTCCCGCACAAAACAGTAGAAACGCACATGGCTCTTAAGATACGTGCTGTCATGCCATCCGGGAAGGCCCTCGACAAGATCGTCTCCGATTATGAAGTTCACCTTTCCCCCGTCCTCTGTCTCATCGAAAAGCTGACGGATGGTGTCCGAAGTATAGCTCACGCCCCTGCGTCTTCCCTCCCGGTCGGAGACTACAATACTGAGGTCATCGAGAGGATAGAGATCCGCATAATCGAGAACAGCGAGATTCAGCATCGCCATCCTGTCGTCGAACGATGCTGTCTCTCTCTCCCTCTTGAAGTTCGAAACGTATGCGGGAATGACATAGAGCGTCGTTATGTCAGTGTATTCATTCACCGAATGGAAGAGGTTTATATGTCCCATGTGAACGGGATCGAATGTTCCGCCGAGAACGGCCTTCTTCTCACTCTTCATCACGATAAAAGGCATCCTTATCCATTATTGAGGTAAATCCGCTTTCTTCCTTTTTCTCGCCCGTCTCTCCCGCCATCTCCATGAAGGCAAGTTTGACAGGTTCGAGAAGAGAATCGTCGTAGATTGAAAGGGGGAGAACCTTCATCGATGATGAGTATTTCTCTCTTAGATTCCTGAATCTCTCCTCAGCCCCGTCTTCGTCGATCTTCGTTCCGATGAGCATCGAGGGCTTTCCGGCAAGCTCAGCCGAATATTTCTCAAGTTCGCCGCAGAGTATATCGTAAGATTCGAGATAATTATCATCCGAAAGGTCCACAAGATAGGCCAGTCCCTTTGTCCTCGAGATATGGCGCAGGAACTTGAAGCCCATACCGAGGCCTTCGCTTGCTCCCTCGATTATTCCCGGGATATCGGCAAGAACGACGTCTCTGTCCCACATTCTCATGACTCCCAGCTGCGGGATCTTCGTCGTAAACGGATAGCCGGCAACCTTGCTTCTGGCATTTGTCAGAAGATTGAGAAGGCTTGATTTACCAGCATTCGGAAAGCCGACGAAACCTATATCTGCAATGACAAGGAGTTCCACCCCGATACGCATCGCCTCGCCCTTCTCCCCGCTCTGTGCAAAGCGCGGAGTCTGATGAGTCGCCGTCCGGAAGTGCCAGTTCCCCAGTCCTCCCTTTCCGCCCCTGAGGAAGACGAATCTGTCGCATCCCGTAAGATCCTTGATGATCTCGCCATTTTCGGCATTCTTGATGACAGTTCCCGGAGGTACCGGAATCTCGATATCCCTGCCGTCACGTCCGTACATCCTCGCGCCCTGTCCTCCCCTGCCGTTCTCGGCACGGTAGACACGGACCATCTTCAGATGGCCCAGAGTTCTGAGGTTATTCCTCACGACAAAGACGACATCGCCTCCGCGGCCGCCGTCTCCTCCGTCCGGACCGCCCTTGGGTACGAACTTTTCACGACGGAAGGAGACGCATCCTGCGCCTCCATCCCCTGATTGTACATCGATATATGTTTCGTCTGAAAATCCAAACATATGGATGATTTACTTAGTTTTCCGCCTCTACAGCAACGATTGAACAGTACTTTCTGTTCTTTCTTTCGTAGAACTTGACTGTGCCTGTAACCTTTGCAAAGAGTGTGTAGTCATTGCCGCAGCCACAGTTTTCACCGGCATGGATCTTTGTTCCGTGCTGACGTACGATGATCTCACCGGCCTTTACAAGCTGTCCGCCGTATCTCTTGACGCCGAGGCGCTGAGCATTGGAATCACGACCGTTGCGGCTTGAACCGCCACCTTTCTTATGTGCCATACTTCTGCCTCCTTAGCATTCAATCTTGTTGATTGTAATCTGGGTGTACTTCTCTCTGTGTCCCTGGGTTCTTCTGTAACCCTTTCTTCTGCGGAACTTGTAGACCTTCACCTTGTCACCTTTGACTTCTTCACCGACAGTAGCGAGAACCTTTGCGTTTTCAACACATGGTGTGCCGAATACAGCATTGTCTCCATCTACGACAGCGAGAACCTTACTGATCTCATAGGAGGATCCAGCCTCCTGAGGGATTCTGTCGACAAGAAGCACCGAGCCTTCTTCGGCCTTGTACTGCTTGCCCAGGATTTCTACTAATGCGTACATGTGTTTATCCTTTTCAATTAAGTTACCCAGATTCTGCCCTCCTCCGGATATTTCATCAACACGAATAGATACAGGAGAAGAAAAAAAGGAGGAAAAAGAAGGCTGGACAACCGACCGTTCGGTTGGTATTCTTTACTCATGTCGAGAGAAAAGAAAGATGAGATAACAGCAGAAGCCATGAAGATAATCGCATACGAGGGAATGGAGAATCTGACGCTTTCATCCCTTGCCGCCAGAGTGGGACTCTCGAAGGCCACACTCTACAACTACTTCACCAGCCGCAGCGAGATAATCGAAGAGGTGATCAGGGAGGGCCACACAGCCTTCATGAAGAAGGGATTCAGGCTCAGTCTCTCGGGCAGCGTCGAGGATGTGCTCCTCTCCGCCTCGAAGCACTGGAGAGAGATCTTCCTCTCCGATGAACACACTCCGTGGCTGAGGGTCATCTTCTCGACGCACCTTATAAACGATCTTGCGGCCGACGAATACCGTTCGATCACCCTCATGCTCACATCCCAGGCCGAGGTCGTCATATCTTCATTCGGACTTCTGCCGCTCTACCGGAAAACCATGACAGATCTTTTCTCGTCTCTTCTCCTTTCACGCCTCGAGAGAACACTCGAGGGTGAGGAGATAAACATCGAGGAGGACGTGAGAGGATTTTCATCTATCATTGAAAAATTGAAGGACGGCAGAAAATAAAGATTTTTCTCAAACTCTGTTGACGAGGGGGTGAAAATTGTCTATATTTTCATCTGTCATGTGGGAGTAGCGAAGCTGGTTATCGCGCTGGCCTGTCACGCCGGAGATCACGGGTTCGATCCCCGTCTCTCACGAATAACATATAACTCCAGTAACCAGCTGGAGTTATTTTTTTGCTTCACTTCCTGTAGACTATGTCCTCGATATCGAGAAGTCCTTTCTTTATCTCTATTCCCTCTGAGTAACCGACAAGCTCTCTTGCCTTGCCCAGTACTCTGTGGCAGGGGATGATTATCGGAAAGAGGTTGGAGGCGACAGCACCTCCGACAGAGCGGGCGCTCATTCTCCCGGATCCCCTTTTCTCAGCAATGACTGAGGCTATCTCACCATAGGTCATTGTCTTTCCGTACGGAATACCGGAGAGGATATTCCACACTTCCTCCCTGAAGGGCGTTCCCTTCACAAAAAGCGGAATATCGAAAGAGGTGCGGCGGCGTGAAAAATACTCGTCAAGCTCCTTTTCTGTCTCAGTCGTGACAGCGTCTTCAGAGACGGGAATCTCTTCATTGACAGACGGGGCGTTGAATGTCAGGCGCAGGAGCTGACTGCCGTCACTGATAATGGCTATATCCCCCAGGGGCGAGTTGTAGATGGTGCGGATGATCATGCGTTCTTCTTTGCTTCAACCTCTGCTCCGTAACGGCATACGACGGAGACGAAGATTATCATGACGCCGAGGGAGAATGTCGAAAGGGGGTTGTATTCCATGATGGAGGAACCGCTGAAGACATGCTCGGATGCAAAGTTCAGCAGAATCAGTGTCAGAAGCTCGAATAATGCAGGGAAGAGAATCGTTGCTATGCCGAGAGAGCGGAGATTACGGTAGTTCTCGATTCTGAAGGGTGTCCCTGTCTCGACTTCGACTGCAAAATAGCGGTAGGCCGAGTTCCATAGATACGTGTGCCCTATGAAGTAGACGGAAAGTGCAATTATGTAGATGATGGCATCGAGGGAGGCAACATCTTCACGCCCACGGAAGAGTCCGCCTATCGTATAGTCTTTGACGTCGACGCCCATCCCGTCGGAAAGGATGACAGCCATCAGTGCTATTATGCTGAGCGTGATGAAGAAAATGGAGAGAAAGAGAAATATCCTTGTAACGTTTTTCCCGATCCTTGCCGCTTTCTGTATGGTTTCCAGAGTCTTCATAGCGCTATTGTATCTTTCCATCTCTCTCTAATCAATCTGCAGGCTCTCTATCTCGGCATCCGTAAGTTCTCTCGTCTCGCCCCTTCCGAGCCCGGAGAGCGTGATCTTTCCTTCCCTCACCCTCTCCAGTTCAGTGACGGAGAGACCGACAGAGCCCATCATCCTCTTCACCTGATGGTACTTTCCCTCACTGATGACGACAAGGCTCTGGTGTTCGCCGGCTCTTTTAAGAGCAGCGCTTCTGCACCTTGTGCCGTCGGCAAGGACGATGCCGTCTCTGAATGCGGCGATAATGGCGTCAGTGACAGTTCCGGTATGTGTGACGAGGTACTCCTTCTCCACCTTTCTCTTCGGGGACGTGAGGTGATGGGCAAGAGCGCCGTCATTTGTGAAGATGAGAAGGCCGGTGGTATCTTTATCGAGACGCCCCACGGGTTTGAGACCGAGTCTGAGAAAGCGTTCGGGAAGAAGAGACATAACGGTTTTCGAGACCGGGTCTGATGTGCTTGTGACATAGCCGGAGGGCTTGTTCATGACTGCAGTTACTGCATGAAGCCTCTCGAGGGGGAGACCGTCGACGAGAATCTCGTCGGCAGGAGCGATTTTCATATCTGCCGACGCCGCAGCCTTTCCGTTGACAACAACCCTCTTCTTTCTGACAAGCTCCCTTACGCCGCTTCTGGATGAGACGCCGGAGGAAGAGAGCACCTTATCGAGCCTTTCCATGAGACAAAGTTAAGACAAAGAGCAATTGTTGTCCACCCTAGAGCGATAGCGCGAGGGTGAATGAGAGCAGGGGATAGAAGGAGAAGCTGTTATCGAAGGAGAAGGACGAGGAGAGGATGAGTGAGAAATTGCGGTAAGAGGAGAAGGGAATCCACTCGCCGTCGAGTCCCGCCGTCCACACCCTGGTGATATCACCCTCGAGATAAAGCCATCTCTCCTTCGATGACGGTTTGACAGGGGTGTCAATCGTTATATCGCCGCGCATCAGAAGTGAGCCGTATGCCTTCACTCTGAAATCCGTGTTCTCGTATGAAAGCGAGAGCTTACCAAGTATTGTTCCGGGGCCGTACGGGAAGCCGAGGTAGAAAGCATCAAGCCTGTCCACGAAGCCCCCGTTCGAGGAGTAGTAGCGGTAGGGAAGCATTATCTTGCCGTACCTGTCGCTTGTGAAGTCTCCCGAGCCGTCATCCGTCCGCCTGTTGTAGAGCCAGTTCGTCGCCCAGTAGAAGGAGAGCTCGAGATGGAGTCCCCCATCCTCCCTCAGTGTATTCTCCCTCATCATGTATGTAAGGCTGCCCCTGGCGGGAGATGAGAAGGCCTCTTCTTCGATAATGTGCCAGTCCAGACCGAAGGCAAAGCCGAGTGCAGTCGGTTTGAGGTTGTTGCTCTCGTTTTTGAGGCATATGTCGTCCTGGGCATAGAGAGCCCATAGCCTGAGATTCCTTATCCTTCCCTCGAGAGAGAGCTCTATCATTACATTGGAGTGTTCCTCCTGGTATTGATTGTGCCAGAATACAAAGGGCGTGAAGTCGACGAGGGAGGGCGTTGTATCGTAGACGCAGTTGAGCTCGCTGAGAGCGGCTATGAAAGAGCTCGTCTCATACGAAACCTTATGAATGAAGATGGTCTTCTCGACATCTGAAGTGCGCTCCTTCTTTGCCTGATTGAAGACCACATTCGAAGAAGAGAGAGCAAAGAACTTATAGGAGAGTCTGTATCTTCCGTCTATGTAATCGAGGCCGAAGGATGCGTAGTCGAGGTACGGCTGCGAGGGAGAGAGGATGAAGCTGTACTCCCCCGGTCCGAGCAGAAAGAGACGTCGCCCGATTGAAGCATAGAACTCGTCACTCCTGTATTCGGCATAGGCGACAGACGGATACTGTGCATTCGTTACTGCGTACTTCGTACTGCCTGCATACGGGATATTCGACCAGACCTTCTCTGATGTGAAATTGTAGAGCTCCCCCCTTATGTCTACCAGAAGAGCGGAGGAGAAAGCTTTGTTTTCTATCTCGAGAAAGATCGAGCTGAGACTCTGTCTTCTCTCATAGCGGAGGAGGGAATCGGAAAGCGTCTCCCATGTATTATCCATTGATACGTCATCGAGAAAATCATTGGTCTTGGAATATACGTCACTTTTCCCCGGCTTCAGAAGGGGATAGCCGTCCCACAAAAAGGATGGAGTCAAAGCTATGCCGAGTCTCAATGACGCCGGAAGCGGTATGAGAGCGAGAAGCAGAAGTAAAAGGATGAGTACTCTTCTTTTAGTGCACAGCATGACTCAATACTACAGAGAATGAGCCTATTTTTCATCCTTTTTCTTCTTGGGATATAAGAATCTCTTTATCTTCTGGGTCGGAGTGCGTTCAAAATCCTCCTCCTGAAGCTCTGTCGTTTCGATTCTCGAATGGACGGAAAGCTGGGCGTTGGCATTCTTTCTGAGCTTCTGAAGGTACTCCAGGGCATACTTTCTCACTTCATCGGCGTTCATCTTCAGGCTGTCCATCATAGCTTCAAGGTCGAGCTTTATAAGTGCCACGAGACCGCCCTTTCCGGGAACTATCAGGGACTCCTGGACAAAGTCCATGTTGTTGAGGATGCCTTCGATTGACTCGGGGTAGATATTCTCCCCCGCAGGGCCGAGGATCATTGTCTTCACCCTTCCCTTTATGGCTAAAAAGCCCTCTCTGTTGAAGGAGCCGAGATCGCCTGTTTTGAAGTAGCCGTCCTGAGTGAAGACCTCGCTGTTGAGATCATCATTGTTGTAGTAGCCCTTCATGACATTGGGGCCTTTGACGGCTATCTCGCCCACGCCATCCTCGTTCTTGTCGAGAAGTATGACAGAGTCGTGCTTTACGACCTTTCCTATATAACCCAGTCTGTGCATCTTTCTCTTCGGACCCGATGCCGCGATGAGGGGGCTTGTCTCCGTCAGGCCGTAGCCCGGAGCATACGGGAAGTGTGCATGAAAGAGAAACTCCTCGACTTCCCTGTCGAGCGGAGCGCCGCCTATGCCGAAGAACTTCATCCTGCCCCCGATTGTCGCCTTGAGCTTGGAGCATATCGAATGATAAACGATCCTTCTTGTCAGAGGATTCTTCATCAGCCTCTTCACCTTCTCGTCGTTCTTGAGGACGGGAGCCACAGCCGAACGGTATATCTTCTCGATGAGAAGCGGGACCGTCAGTATGATATGGGGTCTTACCTCCCTGAACGCCTTCATGAGAATCGTCGTCGCAGGCGGCTTACCTAGGAATGTGATCTCCGCTCCCCTCAGGAGGCATAAAAGGTGCGAGATACTGAACTCGTATGCATGGCTCATCGGAAGGATGGAGAGCACCTTGTCGCCCTTGTTGATCCTGACATATGTATCTGTGCTCTCATCTGCACATACAAGAAGGTTCTTATGTGTGAGGACGACGCCCTTGCTTGAGCCTGTCGTACCGCTTGTGTAGATGATGGACGCCACATCGTCCTCTGAAGGAGAGGAGAGCTTAATGAGGTTGTGATCCGGGCTCTTCTCCTTTATCGAGATACCGGGACATGAGCCGAAGTCGAAGCCCTCTGCGATGACAGGGATGTACGAAAGGTCATCCATGCGGATAGTCAGCATCCCTTCCAAACCCTCTATCTTCTTGTAATGCTTTGTGTTTATACAGATTGCCGTCGCTCCGCTTCCCCTGAGGATCTCCCTGACTTCGGATGAGGAGAAATCGGGAAGGATGGGAACAGTGACAGCACCGATTATCGTACAGCCGAGGTACATCACCATCCAGTGTGGGCAGCTCTCGCCCATTATGGCGACTCTGTCACCCTTTCTGATTCCGTTCTTGAGAAGGAACGAAGCCGTGCATTCACTGTACCACTTGAGATGGGTATAGC
>CAVACS010000026.1:0-21991 GCA_963587105.1 Anaerovoracaceae bacterium
AACAGCCTTATCGAATGAAATGAATGCATACGAGATGAAAACAGGGTTACACGGGATATCATCAGCGCGGAGGTTCGTCAGCCACGCAATGTCGTCGATTGAAGATATGAATGTCCAGTCCACTCCCTTCTGCCTCATCTTGAGACGGACGAAGTTGATCTTTGCCGAGCGTGTGAATCCCGCATATTCGTCAGCCATGCTCACGCATCTGCTGAACGGAAGAGACGGCCTTGATGTCCATATCTTATCGAAGTAGTCGCCTGTAGCGACAAGCTTGATCTTCTTCTCCTTGAGAGCATTCTCCATATTGTGGAAGTCGAAAATCGAGATAGTGGAGCCGTCGACTCCGACACTGCTTCCCGCCTCCATGTTGTTCTTCAGCCATTCCAGCGGTTTCTCGACACCGTCCATATCCTGCTTCATGAGAATATATTCTGTTCCCTGGATCTGCTGCTCGCCCTGAATGTAATAACGGGAATCAACCCAGAGAAGAGCCTTATCCCGTGTTATAATCACAGTTCCTGCCGAGCCGGAGAAACCGGAGATGAACTCCCTTGTTCTCCATCTTGCCGCAACGTACTCGCTCTGATGAGGGTCTGTACCTGTTATATACCAGGCACCGAGGCCGTCCTTTTCCATCATCTTTCTGATTTGTTCAACTCTTTCGTTTATCATTAGTTCTTTTCCTTATCAAATTACACAATACAAGAAGCAGGATTCCGCCGAGAACCATCAGGAAGCAGAAGACCTGCCCCTTTGAGATATTTCCGAGGCTCTCGAAGACATATATGTTGCTGCTCCCGCCTGTGAGAGTCAGCACATAGCCGATGTCCCTGTCGGGCTGTCTGAAGTATTCGATCACGAATCTTATGCTTCCATACCCGATAAGATAAGAGGCAAGCATCGTACCGTCGGCAAGATTCCTCTTCTCCTTGAGTTTCCTCATTATGAACCACATTATGACTCCGAGTACGATTCCCTCGAAGAATGCTTCGAAGAGCTGACTCGGCCAGCGTGGAAGATTGACGTATTCTCCGGCTGTGTATTCCATCCCTATGGCGTCGCAGAAATCCCTCACCCATCTGTAGCTGGTGCTGAAGGGGGAAGCATCGGGGAATACCATACCGAGAGGCGAGGTTGTTATTCTGCCGTAAAGCTCACCGTTGAAGAAGTTTCCCAGCCTTCCCCACGTGTAGGCGAAGGGTACGCAGAGTGCTATGTGATCGGCCATTCTGAAGAAATCCAGCTTCTTCACCTTCGCGTAGATGAGTCCTCCGATTACTGCCCCTATCACACCGCCGTGATAGCTCATGCCGGGAAGCCCTGTGAACTGTCCGTTTCTGAAAGGCCAGAAGATCATCCACGGATGCGTCAGATAGTAGACGGCGTCGTCGTAGAAGAGGCAGGAACCCACACGTGCGCCCACAAGGAGTGCAATGACAACAGTAAGAAAGAAGTTCTCCGCTGTATCCTTCCTTCCCCTGAGCGTCTTATCCCGCTTCGTAGTATAGGAATAGAAGAGGTAGGCCGTTCCGAATGCGAAGATGTACATGACAGCGTACCATCTCACCGGCAGGCCCTCTATTACATACGGTGACAGCCACCCGGGATAATTAACGAACAGTAACATGCGTTGAGTATATCCTTTTGTATTTCTTTGAACAATTGAGGCGATCTCGGCGGAAGGCCGAAATAACACAAAATATACAGATAAAAATGTCCCTCTTTTGTAAAAAGAGGATTATTCTATCCCTATGAGAAAACTGACGGCTGTTTTATTGCTTGTTTTATTATCGACTTCACTTGTTTTCGCGGCTCCGTCCTTCGAGAAATACATGACGCCCAACACAGCCCAGTACACAACTTCATCCCAGCAGGGAAGTGCGGCCTCCGCCGCATCCCTTACCGAGATGCTCTATGCCCTGGGAAACCTCTACAGCTATCTGGACGCCAACTATCTCTATGAAATAGACAACTCGAAAATGCAGAATGCCGTCATATCTGCAATGATAGACTCCCTCGGCGACAAATACTCCTACTATGTAAGCCCCGACGAGGCTGAGGAGTACAAGGAGGAGAGCGACGGCAAATATGTCGGAATCGGGACATATCTGACGAAGGTCAATCCCGCATACATAGACTGGGATGATCCGACGACATACATGGTCGTCATCACATCCCCCTTCCCCGGCGGACCGGCTGACAGGGCGGGACTGAGAGCCGGAGACCTCATAAGCCATGTCAACGGCGAGGAGATATACGAACTCAATGCCACCGATGCAAGCAAGAAGATCCGAGGAAAGGAAGGAGAGTCCATCACTCTCACAGTCCACCGCGGTTCTGCAGTTTTCGACATAACGCTCATGCCCGAGGAGATCACGACCCCTTCGACATCGAAGACGATTCTGGACGGCTCTATCGGCTACCTGGCCATTACGGAATTCAGCAAAACGACATACGACAGCGTCCGCGACGATGTCGCATCTCTTGTCGCAGACGGAGCGACAAGCCTCATAATCGACCTCAGGAACAACGGCGGAGGCGTCGTCGACTCCTCTCTCAGCATTGCCAACATGTTCGTCGAAAACAATAAGGTTCTCATGACGACGAAGTTCAAGGAAGGCTCAAGCAATAAGGATACCGCATACACATCCAATGAATATCTTGCAGTCCCCCTCGATATGCCGATAGTCGTACTCGTCAACGGAGGAACCGCAAGTGCAAGCGAGATTCTCACCGGAGCACTAAGAGACAACAACAGGGCCGTCGTCGTCGGCTCGCAGACATACGGCAAAGGTATAATGCAGTATTCGATCTCCTTTATGGGCGGCTACCTCAATGTGACTGTTGCTAACTACTACACCCCCAGCGGAACATCTATACATGAGATCGGCATCACACCGGATTTCATAGTCAACACCCCCGAATATACCGATGAGGAGCTTGATGCATATGCAGAATTCCTCAAGGGTGACTACATATCATCCTGGCTTGAAAGTCATAGCGACTACTCGAAGGAGAACATCCTGGCATTTGCAGAAGAGTACAAGGATTCGGGAGTTCCCGAGAGTCTGTTGTGTCTTCTTATCAGAAATGAATATGTATACTCCCTCGACTACGACAAGCGTCCCGTTGCAGATACCGAATTCGATTCCCAGCTGAAGAAAGCCGTCGAAGTAATCCAGAGCGGAATCACGGTAGAAGAGGTCAACAAGCTCAAGGAAATCGTTTCGAAATGAGGATCTTTCTCCTAGACAAGACATATTCCGGAGAGAGTCTCTACCAGATGAAGAAAAGGGAGATACAGTACCTTGAAAAGGTTCTGCGTCTCTCTCCCGGCACGGTATTCACCGCTAAGGACAAAGACGAAAACTACTTCGAAGCGACCATCCTCCAAGGCGGCATATTGTCCCTCAGACCGGCAACAGACCCTGAGGAGACACTCCTTGACAGCCTTTCCGGCTATAGCGGGCCGTTTGCGCCCATTGACATCTATGTCTCCATCCTCAAGGGAAAGAAAAACGAGAGTGTCGTGAGAGCGCTTACTGAAATAGGAGTGAGGAGGATCATATTCGTCGAAAGTACCTTCTGTCAGGAGAAGACCTTCTCCTCACACCAGAGGGAGAGACTCGAGACGATTATCTCGGAAGCAGTACAGCAGTGCGGCGGAAGAAAGCCGTCTCTTGAAGGGCCGGTCTCCTTCGAAGAGGCCGTCAAGAATGCCGAAGGGCGGAAAATCATCCTTCATCAGGCCGTCAGAGAGCGAACTCTCTCCATAAAAGAGGCTCTCGAAGAAAAAAAAGAAAAAATTTTTGTCATTTCTGCATTTGTAGGTCCGGAAGGAGGCTTTTCGGACAGCGAATGTCTCTTTGCTGAAAAAAACGGCGTTTTACCCGTACTTCTCAAGACCAACATTCTCAGGGCAGAGACATGTAGTGTCTATACGGCAGCTGTAATTCAGACTTTTGTGCATAATTGAGGCCTCTGCAGAGAGGTTGACGTCTCATATTTCCCGTCTGATACTGAAAACCCTGTTGGGGAAAAGGAGCGGGAATGAATACCTATGTTTTCGGTAACAACGGCGCTGTCTACGACACGCTCAGATCGGCCTGCAGGAATGAAGACAACTGTTTTCTCTGTCAGGATTCACCCCTTGAACACAGCTTTGACTTCAAAGATGTCGTAGTTCTCATCTCAAACGACACGTCCCTGATCAGGAAGACACATGATCATCTATCTCCCGAAGTACCTCTATTCCTCATAAGCCGGTGCAATATCTTCGACCTTGCAGACCTCGAGAACATATCGTTCTTCTCTCCGGAAGTAACATCATTCCTTCTCCGTACACGCATCGATGCCACCAGGGAGGCCCTGCAGCAGTACAGTCTTCTCATGGAGAGAATTGTCGGAAAGAGCGCCGAGATGTGCCGTCTCAGAAGAGCCGTCCTCAATGCCTCACACTCGAATCTTCCCGTTCATATCTTCGGTCCTACGGGAACGGGAAAGACTCTGAGTGCAAGAACCATCCACCGCATAAGTCTGAGAAGCATGAAGGAGCTTGTTTACCTCAATGCGGCAAGCCTCAACACATCTCTTTCCGACTCCGACCTCTTCGGCCACTCGAAGGGGGCATACACCAATGCAGGCACACAGAGAGCCGGACTTCTTGCATGTGCACACGAATCGACATTTCTGATAGACGAAGTCGAGAATCTGAGTCTGGAAAACCAGGCAAAGCTCCTCGATACCCTCGAAGGAGGGAAATACAGAGCCCTCGGGAAGGACACATTCACGACATCGAGCTTCCGTCTTATAACGGCAAGTCAGAAGTCACAGGAACAGCTTCTCGAAGAAGGAAGGCTGAGGCGTGACTTCTATCAGAGGATATCTTCCCAGACAATCGAGATTCCTCCCCTGAACAAACACAGAGAGGACATCCCTCTTCTTGTCGAAAAATACATGAAGGACAAGAAGATTCCCTCGTCGTTCATTCTCGACCCCACTCCTCTTATCGAGCGGGAGTGGAACGGCAACGTAAGAGAGCTTTTCCACTACCTCGACTCCGTCTTCGTGAAGCTGAGACACTAGAGAGTGAGAGGACAGTGCGAGGTACGTCAAAGTACAACTCCATATCATTCAGAGAATTACTACAGCGTCGAAAAGAGTAAAATAAAATGTTAAAAAATTGTTAAAAACCGGCGGTTTTCTTCGTTTTACACACCCCGGAATGCCCTATATAAAGTATTAAAAACCTATATAATTTCTATTGACTTTCAAATAGCTTACAGCTGAATATCTTTTTGTCTTATAATGAATTATCCCAAAGTGTTATTTATGATACAAAACTTGTTTCATCCCGTTTTCCAACCCCGTTTTCCACACGCTAATTCCTTATTGTGCAAAAATGTTAAAAACGTGTTAAAAACTCATATCTAGTGTACGTGGAAAAAGAGAGCGTTTCATATTGTTATCAGAGGATTGAGGCCTTATAATTCTAGCATGCTCAATGTTTATGGAATCGGTAATCCCCTTATAGATTATATCTGCTCCGTCACAGAAAAGGACCTGGACGAGCTCGGGCTCAGCAAGGGCACGATGCTCCTCATCGACACTGAAAAGCAGAAGGAAATCGTCGAACATACAAAAGACAGGTCTGTCAGATATTCCTGCGGCGGCTCCTGCCCGAACACTATGGTCACCCTTGCCTCTCTGGGAGCTAAAACCATTCTGCAGGGCAGCATCGGAGATGACGAGCTCGGAGAGATGTACCGTAAGCGCCTGAAGGAAAGCGGGGTTGAAGACCACCTTGTGACCAAGAAGGAAGGAGTCACCGGAACCTCGATAATCCTCCTCACCGACGACAAGGAACGCACCATGAACACCTACCTCGGCGCCAACAGACTCTTCACACCCGAAGATGTTGACGAGAGCATTGTCGACAGGGCCGATATCTTCTACTTTACAGGTTACATGTGGGATACGGAAAAACAGAAGAATGCAGTAAGAAAGGCTTTGAAGATGTTCAAGGAGAGGGGAAAGCTCATTGCATTCGACGTCGCCGATCCTTTCGCCGTCGGACGCTACCGCTCCACCTTCCAGGAACTGATATCAAACTATTGTGACATCGTATTCGCAAACAGCGAAGAAGCCAGATATCTTATGGACAACTACGATGCATACGAGTGCTGCCGGAGCCTCGGCAAGCTCTGCCCCATCGCTATCGTCAAGAATGGAAAGAAGGGCTCATACATATCTGATCACCGCAAGATAACGCAGATTGCATGCCACGGTTCCGTCGTTCCCGTCGATACGACAGGTGCCGGTGACACATACGCGGCCGGCTTTTTATACGGATATATCTCCTCCCGCAGCATAGTCGACTCGTGCAATATCGCATCCTATCTTGCAGGAGAGATCATCTCCCGCATTGGTGCTCAGTTCGATAAGGAATCACTCGAGACCGTCAAGGCTTATATCGAGAAGCATTTTCCAGCTGAGAAGTAAAACAAACCTGCAACAGGATTACCTGATGAAAAGTCACTCAATTAAGCCCACTCATACTTGAGTCTGGGGCCCCAGGGAATCAAACCATCCTTCATGAGCCTTCCCTCAACGATGTAAGGCTTCACCTGTTGTGAAGAAGCGAATTCATCAATTGAATAATGTGAAAAGTCCACACTGTTCTCTATGAATTCCTTATAGGCCCGCCCGTCGAGCAGAAAATCACCAGCCATTCTGTCGGCATTCTCTTCCATTTTGTCCGCAACGGAATCAAAATCAACAAATACAGTTTTCGTATCACCATTCAGAATGTGCGATATTTCATGAAATAATGTAAACCAGAAAATATCTGCAAACTTCTGCCGTAAAGTGAGGCAGAGTATTAATGTTCCGGATTCCTTCTTCTTTATAAATCCCTGCACGGGAGCTCCTTTAAAGTTCCGCACAATTCTGAACGAGATACCGCATTCAGCAAATATATCTTCCAGCTTTTTCTGTATCTGATTTGCCCGGGCAAACATTATCTGCTTTATCTGAGGTATTTTTTCACGCAGGACGTCTGTATTCACCTCTTCAGCAGTTTTTATATCTTTGGTCAGAATCTCACACATTCTCTGCCATGCAAAAAGGATATATGGATCAACTGTGCCGTTCTTCACCTGAGCCCGGTATACTGCAATGTAACTCGTTCTCGGCATATCAAGTAAATTACTGACACCGAATATTTTTCTCAAATCAAGCACCTGTGAAACTTCCTTCATGGAAGTATCTATCCAGCCTAGACTTTCCCAGTACTCAAGAACTTCCTTCAATTTCCTCAGCACACTGATTTCTTCTTCTGATATATTGTTAAGTTCTTCAAATTCCAGTATTTCCTGGTCATAGTTATTCTGCAGATTCATCCAGAACTTTGCTTCTATACCAAGCGCAAACTCAAGCTTTCGTGCAAACGAAGGAGAAATCGGTTTCTGCCCGTGTATTATTGTGCTTATGTGCTTTTCACTCACTCCTGTTCGTATGGAAAGCTCTCTTTGAGACATATCTCTGTCCTCTAGAACTTCTTGAAGCGTTTCACCCGGGTGAATAATGTATTCACGGGATAAGCCAATTGTTTTTTGATCCCTTACCATGATAATCAACAACTCCTTCTAAGAATAACAAGTCGCACTTCCTCAGTTTTTCAGGACTGAGATCTTCTGACACCGGTCTCAATATCAGACGATAGTTGGCTGAAACTGTCATTGAGTACATTCCTTTAAAATCTCCGCTTAGAGATTCTATTTTTCCAAGCCCTGATTGCAATAATGCAGAAAAAGAACTGAAGGAGATGATCTGATTGTATCGCTTCTTTACTGCACGCGTCAGTTCTGCGCCGATCTTCTTCTGCATCAATCCTTTTGAACCTATGACATCATTCAAATCATCAAACATTTGCTTGACCCGTTTATCTTCAAACGAAACATTCAGAATCAGACACCCCCATACAAACTTACCTATCAGGTAAGTGTATTATAACAAATTCTCACCAACAATCAACCTTTGACATGGGCTGTTCTGACGATTTATTCTCTTTTTTATTGCAACATCCTGTTCAATGAAAAAGAATGTTCCTTTCAACTTTTCAGGTCCAGGATAATTCGCTTCAATGTTTCTCAGCCCACAAAAAAAGCCCCGGAGAACCGGAGCCGTATGTGCCTTTTTCTGTGTTATCTCAATAGTTTTCTGCGAGAAGCTCGAAGTAAGCCTGGGGATGTGCACATACCGGGCACTTCTCGGGAGCCTTCTTTCCGACCATGATGTGTCCGCAGTTGCGGCACTTCCAGATCATCTCGCCGTCACGTGAGAAGACAAGTCCCTCCTCGACGTTCTTCAGAAGAGCAAGATATCTCTTCTCGTGTTCCTTCTCGACACCAGCGACAAGCCTGAACTCGGAAGCAATCTTCTTGAAGCCTTCCTTCTCAGCTTCCTCTGCAAACTGTGCATACATATCTGTCCATTCATAGTTCTCGCCCTCTGCAGCAGCCTTGAGATTATCGATAGTCGATCTGATCTCTCCGCCTTCGAGATACTTGAACCACATCTTTGCGTGTTCCTTTTCGTTTTCGGCTGTCTCGAGGAAGATGGCAGCAATCTGCTCGTAACCTTCCTTCTTTGCCTTCGATGCAAAGTATGTGTACTTATTTCTTGCCTGGCTCTCACCGGCAAACGCAGTCATCAGATTCTTCTCTGTCTTTGATCCTTTAAGTTCCATTGTGTTCTCCTTGAGTTAGTGTTGTCTACCTAATTAGTAAACGTTACTAATAGGATAATAACCGACATTGCCTTTTGTGTAAAGAGAAAACCACCCTTCTTCTCAGGTGGTTTTTCATCTTTTTTTCTTATTTTCTGACGGGAAGGATTCTTACCTGCTTGTAGAGCCCTTCACCCTCACTCTTCGTCTCTACGCCGTCATATTCGTTGAGCGCCGTATGAACAAGCCTTCTCTCGAACGGATTCATCGGGTCGAGAAGTCTGCTCTTACCCGATCTCTTCACCTGGTCAGCAACCCTGTATGCATTGCGGATGATCTGCTCCTCATGTCTCATGCGGTAGTTTTCGCTGTCGACGACTATCTTGATATCGGGATCGAGATTGCCGGCATAGACATTTGTTATAAGCTGGATTGCATCGAGGTTTCTCCCTTTTCTTCCGATTATATATGATGAATCGGGAGATTCG
The DNA here is from genome assembly GCA_963587105.1 of Anaerovoracaceae bacterium. Lineage (GTDB taxonomy): Bacteria > Spirochaetota > Spirochaetia > Sphaerochaetales > Sphaerochaetaceae > Ornithospirochaeta. The sequence continues at coordinate 9,220 of CAVACS010000026.1, forward strand.
ATGTCTATACCGACCTTGCTTTCCCTGCGGTAACTGATCGTCGCCTCTCCTTCGTATCCCATCTTCTCGATAAGGGTATTGAGGAATTCGATGACCTTGCGTTCCGTATCGTTCTCGGCTTCGAGGGCTTCTGCTCCTCTTTCCGCTGCATCATCTTCAACATCGCGCTCGTCTCCGTCTTCACCGTAGTATACACGGATTCTGCAGCTGGGCTTCTTGAAGAGCCCCTTCTTAACTACCTCCATGACTTCGACATCGAAATCACTTCCGCTGAGGTTGAGCTCCTCTATAGCCTTGTTTCTTGCTTCTTCTTCTGTTCTTCCTTCAAAATCTTTATACATATTCATTACCTCTGATTATCTTCTCTTTTTCCTGTCGGCCTTCTTCTGAGCCTTTATTGCGTCCTTCTCCTCAATCTCCTTTTTGTACCCTGCAACCTTTTTCTTGTTCGTGTATACCTGCTGGATGATTGAGAGCAGGTTGGACATCGACCAGTAGATGAGAAGTCCCGACGGTGCATTGTAAAGGATGAAGAAGAACATAATCGGCATACCGTATGTCATGAACCACATCATTCCCTTGTTCGAGCCCTGTGAGGATGTCGTCGCACTCTGTGTGATCTTCATCGAGAAAATCATCGAGAATGTATAAAGGATAGGCAGGAGATGTATCTTGTTTCCGAGGAAAGGAATGTTGAACGGAAGAGTGAAGATCGTCTCCGGAATCGAAAGGTCGTTTATCCAGCCCGGTATGAACATTGCTCCTCTGAGTGAGAAGTCCTTGTTCAGGAGGCCGTAGAGGCCGATGAAGATCGGGAACTGGATGAGAAGAGGAAGACATGATCCCATCGGGTTGATGCCTTCTTCCTTGTACAGCTTCGATACCGCCAGATTCTGCTGCTGTGGATCATCCTTGTACTTCTCCTGTATCTCCTGGATCTTGGGTTGTATTGCACTCATCTTCGCCGTGCTCTCAGTTCCCTTCTTTGAAAGCGGGATCAGGAGCAGTTTGACGAGGATTGTCAGCAGTATGATCGATATTCCGTAGTTGTGGGTGATGAAGTTGAAGCCTTCAAGAGCCCACTTCAGGATTGTCTCGAGCCAGCTCAGCCACGAAACATCGAGAGCCTTCTTGAGGTTGTGGTCCTTGAGGCCGAATACGTTATCGGAAGCGTTGTCGTAGATACCGAGCGTCGATGAAAGCTGCGGGCCGCAGTAGAATGAGTAGATATCCTCAGTCCTTGACGCGCTCGTTGCACCTCTTGTCAGGTAGACAGTGTTCTTCTGGCTGATGGTCTCTCCAGTCTCCTGTACCGTCTCTACCTTTGTAACTGTATTCTGCGTCTCCGGAATCACGAGGAATGCAAAGTACTTGCCGACGACTCCGACCCACCCGATATTGTCAGTCGATGTGAAATTACCGCTGGAAACAGTTTTTCTCTTGTTCTTTTCAGCGAGCTTGTAATAGACCCTTCTGTAGTCGTAGTTGCCGTTGAGTGAATCAAACTCTGGCCCTACCTGAGATCCTACAGAGAGGGTATACATCGTATTTCCCTCGTTTACCGGTATTTCGAGGCCGTCATTCGTATAAACAGTCACAGCCATCTGAATCATGTATTCGTCGTTGTTGGGGACGGCATACTTCTTCTCGATGGTAAATTCTCTTCCTGTAGATTCCTCTCTGTAAGTGCGTGAGAAAACTACGAGCGTAACGGTATCTGTCTTGCCGCTGAGTCCCGTCACCTGCGTCGTATACGAGAACGCATCATCGACAGGCTTTGTTCTGTCATCGCCCCAGTAGAGCATGAATGCGTCTTCGTCACCCTCTTCCTTCAGGAGGAGATTGACGTCGTTCTTTTCGTCGTGGATGCTTTCGATAGTCGCTCCGACGGGATTGAACGTCACACTGAGTGACGGCGTATTGATCGTGAAAGGTTCCCTGTCGCCGACTGAGCCGACTGCTCTATAGACTGCACCTGCATTCTCCTCGGGGAGAACCTCCTCTATAGCAGCTTCAACAGTCGTTGTGCTGTCGTCAGTCGCAAGCAGTGTCTGCTGGAATGTCATACCTACTGTGATGACTATTACACAGAGGACAATTGCAATGATAGTATTCCTATCCATTCTTTACTCCCAAATGGATCTATTCTCAGTGCCTGGAAAGATGGAATAGGAACTCTGCTGATGAGATTGAAAAGGAACTATTTCCTGTTTGACCTGTCCAGCAGCATAGTCAGGCTGGACTCAAGCAAGGAAAAACCGGAAACCTTTCCAGGATATACAATGAGGACATAGTCCTTAGTAATTTCTTCTGTCTGTTCCTGGCTGGAATGACGGGAGGGATAGTTACGGAATATCTCCTTAACCCTGCGCCGCAGAAGATTGCGGTCGACAGCCCTGCCGTAATGTTTTGCGGGGATGACAATCATCCTGTCCCAGCCAAGTCCGTTTTCAAGACAGATTAATCGCATTCCAAGGCAGGAATATGTCCGTCCTGTCTTAAAAATGCGATCAATATCTTCTTTTTTTCTAATAATCTCAGTCTTAGTAAGGCTTCTTCTCATCGCTGACAGTAAGGCTGTATCTACCCTTAGCTCTTCTTCTTGCTAATACCTTACGGCCGCCCTTTGTTGCCATTCTAGCGCGGAATCCAAATTTTCTTGTTCTCTTAGTCTTACTTGGCTGGTAAGGTCTAATTCCCTTTGTGCTCATGTTATAACTCCAATTTTTATACGCTTTTCAGCGATGAATTTTCAAAAAATATGGACACCTTTGTCCAGTTTCAAAAGTGTAGCAATCTCATGACCTATAGTCAATAACCTCTTTCAGGGCTTTATCTTTAAAACTGCTATCTTTTTTATCTTTTTATCGGGAAACCTCTCGTTCCACCTCTCTATCACCGCTTTTTCCTCCATCTTGAGAAGTGATTTTGCAGAAAGAGAAGAAGGCGTGACATATATCTTTCCGCTTTCGAGGTCTCTCAGGGATGAAAGCCTGGTACAGGAACTGAGCCTCGCGCCTGCGACGACGGGCCAGGAGCAGAAATACTCCTGGAATGAAAGATCAATCTCGCTTTCTTCAAGAAATTCCAGTACGGCCTCCCAGAGGTTCTTCTCACCCTTCATCAATCGTACCTTCCTTCACCTCGTAGCTTATCCTTTCCTTCATCTTCTCATTGTATTCCTCATTTGGGAGGAATGTGAAGAAAGCCTGGCTGTACAGAGGAAGCGAAGATAGAACCTTACCCCTCTTGGTACTGTCAAGTTCCAGCAGTACATCGTCGATAAGGAGTATGGGGGCACGCCCTGTCATCTTCGTGAAATACCGGGCTTCTGCAATTCTGAATATCAACGAACAGAGTCTGAGCTGTCCTGTGGAGCCCATCTGGCTGAAGGGGCCGTACTGACTCATTATAGTAAAACGGTCACGATGGGGACCGGAGGCTGTAGTCCCCATCCTTATATCCCTTTCCATTGTCTCGAGAAGACTCTCCACGACGCTGTCGACACTCTCCTCCTTCCACGACGGCTGATAGAGAACACAGAGATCGTACTCCGTTCCGGATATATCAGCAAAAAGGGATGGAAAGATTGTATTGAACTCTTCAACTGCCTTTTTTCTTTCGGCCATTATCTCGAGGCCGTAAGAGGCAAGACGCTCGTTATATAGTGTTATTATAGACTCATCGCCGTCCTTGACTGCGGCATTGCGCTGTGCAAGAACGCTGCGATAAGAGCGGAGGCTGTCAAAGAAGGAAGGAGAATAGAGACACATCATCTGATCGAAGAAGCGTCTTCTGTATTCCGGCTCTCCTTTTATGTAATTGATGTCCTCATGACAGAAAACGATGCATGGAAATTGATAAATAAGGGTCTTCCGGTCCTTTATTTCTTTTCCATCGAGGATTATCTTACGATTTTTGTTGTAATATGAAACAGTTATTCTTCCCGTCTCTCCGTTGTCAGAATATGTTCCGCTTACAGAAAACCCCTCCTCTCCGTTTCTGATACATTCCCTCAGCATGGTAGTACGGAAGGAAGAACCGTAGGAGAGTATATATACACTTTCGAGTATATTGGTCTTTCCCTGACCGTTGGAGCCGTAGAGAAGAATATTCTCCGAGTCCGTGGTGACAGAGCCGGAGAATATGTTTCTGAAATCATTGTAACTTAAAGATGTGAATCTCATCCCTGCATCGGCATCAGAACGTAGAAGTAGTTCTTCTCGGGCTCGGGAGAGAAAATCATGGCACCGTTCTGATTTCTCAGCTTTATCTTCATGTATTCGGTCTCTATCTTCTTGATGGCGGGAAGCAGCAGACCGGCATTGAACGATATCTTCATCGAAGGTCCGTTGTATTCGCATTTGATGATCTGCTTGGAGTCGCCGAAATCGTTGTTCTCGCCGCTGATCATGACACCCTCGACGTTGATGTCGACGAAGATCTTTCTAGACTTTATTTCTGTGAATATCGAAGTAAGGGAGATGGATTTGACCATATCTTCAACCGAAAGTCTGCATTCATAGTCCAGCTGCGTCGGAATAACTCTCTCATAGTTGGGATAATTACCGTTAATGAGAGTCGCCCCGATTGTTCTGTTGTCGACCTTCGCAAATGACATGTCGGGAGTAAGCGCGAGGGAGAAAAGTCCTTCGTTAGTCGAAATCATCGAAAGAAGCTGCAGGAACTTCACAGAGAGGATCGAGGGGGAGAAATCTGGAATATCCTGCTCGAAGGTGTTCTCGACGTACGCAAGTCTTCTTCCGTCCGTTGCAACCATGACTATCTTGTCGTCCTTCTTCTCGATGTGGACACCTGTGAGGAAGAAGCGTGTGATCTCCTCTGCCACGGCAAAGCTTGTCTTGTCAGCCATGTCGTTGAAGGCCTTCTGAGGCAGTGAGAAGAAAAGCTCGTCAGGACACTCCTTTATCTCCGGGAACTTCGAAGCATCCATTGTCTTGAGGTTGGTATTGATGTTCTTTTCGGCACTGACGGGTCTGATTGTAAGCTTGTTATCCTCTTCATTAAACTCCAGATCTTCATCCGGAAGGTTCTTGAGGACGGCTACAAGCTTGTCACAGAATACCGTCGTGGATCCCGGAACTACTGTAGAGATATCTATAGTGGAGATGAAGGAGACCTTTCCATCCTGGGCTTTGATTGTAAGCTTGTCGTTATGGTTCTCGAGAAGAACGTTGCTTGTCATCGACAGAGAGTTCTTCTGGCTTGCAAAGCTGGATGCAAATTCGATTTCTTTTCTGATTAATGCGCATGGACAGATGAATTTCACTTTTGCTGTGCTCCTATTATTACGATAATAACACAAATATATTGGTTAGTAATATTAATAGTATCAGAAAAAAATGTTAAAAAGCCACAAATTTCTTTCTGACACAAAACTTTAGAATGTTAAAAACTCTGTTAAAAACTCCTTTTCTTTTTTAACATTCATTTTTCGATGTTAAAAACTTCCGGTTTTCACGCCTGTTTTTAACATTTTCTTCCGCCTTTTTAACAGGTTTTACACATCTTTTCACCCGTTTTTTCTCGTCAGTGTCTTTGTCACCGCGTCTATTGATTTTCTCACTGAATCATCGGTCTCTATAAGACTTTCGACCTGCATTACAGAGTACCTTACAGAAGTATGGTCCTTGTTGATATATTTTCCGATGTCACTCTGTGTGAAATGGCCGTACTTGTATGCAACATACATTGCTATCTGGCGCGGAAGCTTTATCGCCCTGCCTCTGTTGGCTCCCTTCATATCTACAAGTGATACGTTGAAGTAGTTTGCCGTAGCCGTGAATACATCGTTTATAGTATAGTCAACGTTGACTGCGGGAGTCTCGATTATGAGATTCTTGAGATTCTCCTTCGCCATCTCTATTGTTGCCGGCTTGTTTACGAGCTTGGCTATTCCGCTGACTGTTATGAGGGCCCCTTCGAGGTCTCTGACGTTGGTTCTTACCGACTGTGATATGTAATCGAGAACTTCTTCTCCGAGTCCCAGCTTCTCCTCTTTGTTCTTCTGTCTTGCGATGGCAAGCCTGACTTCGTACTCCGGGGGTCTGAGATCGACGTTGAGACCGCTCGAGAAGCGTGTTCTGAGGCGTTCGGTAATGTCGGAGAGTTCGGTTATCGGGCGGTCGCATGTGAATACTATCTGCTTTTCGTTGTGATGAAGCTCTACGAATGTATGGAAGAGTTCCTCCTGCGTCGTGGTCTTCTTCTGCAGAAAGTGTATGTCGTCGATAAGAAGAACATCTACATCACGGTATTTCTTCTTGAATTTATTTGTACTGTTGGAGCCGAGACACTCGATAAACTCGTTAGTGAAGGCTTCGGCCGTCACGTAGATGACGTTCATCTCCGGGTGTGTCGAATATATGTAATTGCCGATGGCCTGCAACAGGTGTGTCTTTCCCAGTCCGACTCCGCCGTAGATAAGGCAGGGGTTGAAGGTGCTTTTCCCGGGATTGAGTGCTATGACCTTTGCAGCCTTGTAGGCTATGTCGGAGTTGTCACCCTGTATGAAATTGTCGAGTGTGTAGCGGGGATTGAGAGTCGGGTTCTTCTTGACGGCGTTCGTCTTCGTGCTCTTTTCGGCCTTTGTCTCCGGCTTTTCGGCTTTTTCCGTGCTTTTTGCCCTTGTCTTCGAGAGAGTTTTGTCCGTTATGAACTTCACCTTGAGGTTTTCTCCCGCCTTTTCGGAAAGGAAATTCTCTATAACGGCCTTATGTTCCCTGATGACCGAGACGACGAATTCGCTCGATGCGACGAGCGTCACCTCGCCGTCCTTTATTTCCCTTATGTCTATGTTGTCGAGAAAGGCTTTGGCATCAGAAGGAAGAGTTTCCTTCATCATTTCCTTGGTCTCTTTCCAGAGTGTTAATGAATCATCCATATGACAAATATGATAATCAATAGATTTTCAGAGAGCAAGAAGCGAAAAAATAAAATGTAACAAATAATTAACTGCATGCATATAAAAGATTTATAATGCGGGCTTTTTTTGCTTTCAACCTTGTAAACAAATACTCGTTTATGGTACAATGTCTATAATAAAAATAATCACGCGCACGCGTGCGAAAGCCAACATAAAGGAAAATTCATGGAAGAAGAAAAGAAAATCGCGGGTCATACTGCCGAAGAAATTGCGGCAGAAGTAAAAGCCGCCGAGGATTACACTTCATCTGGAATCACCGTTCTCAAGGGACTTGAGGCTGTAAGGCAGCGTCCCGGTATGTACATAGGTTCTACCGGTATCGACGGCCTGCATCATCTTGTCTACGAGGTTATCGACAATTCCATAGATGAGGCTATGGCAGGCTACTGTAACGAAATAGAGGTATCGTTCGAGAATGGTCCTCTGGGAGAAATCTGCACCGTTGTGGATAATGGACGAGGTATTCCTGTAGATATCCATCCTGAAGAAAACAAGAGCTGTCTGGAGGTCGTTCTCACGCAGCTTCATGCAGGTGGAAAGTTCGACCATAATTCCTACAAGGTGTCCGGTGGTCTCCACGGCGTCGGCGTATCCTGTGTCAACGCACTCTCTCAGTGGATGCAGGTGACTGTCTACCGTGCACCTCATATCTATCGTCAGATTTACTCCAAGGGTATTCCTCAGACTGAAGTGGAGGTTATCGGGGACACTGACAGAACCGGTACTACAGTAAGCTTTACTCCCGACTTCACAGTCATGGAGAGAAACTCTTTCGACTACGATACTCTCTCCAAGAGATTTCGGGAACTCAGCTACCTCAATAAGGGAATCACGATCTCCGTGGTCGACAAAAGAGGCGAAGAGGAGAAGAAGGAGACCTTCCACGCAGACGGAGGGCTCACATCCTATGTGAAGTATCTCAACGAGTATAAGACTGTCCTTTCCGACCCGATTTCCCTCGAAGGTGAAGGAACTACGGAGAAGAACGGCGGGGATCCCGTATCGATCGAGGTGTCAATACAGTACAATGACAAGTTCGACGAGAAAGTCGTGACCTTTGTCAACAACATCAACACCAGGGAAGGAGGAACACACCTTTCGGGTTTCAAGGCTGCCCTTTCGAGATGCTTCAACAACCAGCTCAAGAACAGCCAGAAATTCATGAAGATCTACTCCGGGTCCCTCGACAGCAAGGATATTGCGGAAGGTCTGACTGCAGTCATATCCGTCAAGATTCCCAATCCGCAGTTCGAAGGTCAGACGAAGATGAAGCTCGGCAACTCCGCAGTCAAGGGAATCGTGGATTCTCTCGTATATGAGAAGCTCACGAACTACTTCGACGAGTTTCCGGAGGTTCTCGACAAACTTCTGAACAAGGTCACCCAGGCTGCTCTCGGCCGTGTCGCGGCTCAGAAGGCAAGAGACAACATCCGCAAGAAAAACGAGGGCGGCGGACTTCCGGGAAAACTTGCCGACTGTTCGATGCACGACCCCGCACAGTGTGAACTCTTCATCGTAGAGGGTGACTCCGCAGGCGGATCTGCAAAGAGCGGAAGAGACCGTAACTTCCAGGCTATCCTCGCACTCTGGGGAAAGATGCTCAATGTCGAGAAGGCACAGGAGGCAAAGGTTCTCAATAACGAGAAGCTTCTCCCCATCATACAGTCGATAGGAGCAGGTATCACAAGATACAATGCAGGCTCCCAGAACGATGAGGAAGAGAGCGAAGGAGACAGGAAGAAGGAGGAGAGACTCTTCGACATCAATAAGGTCAGATATCACAAGATCATCATCATGGCCGATGCCGATGTTGACGGAAGCCACATCAGAACACTGCTTCTCACATTCTTCTACCGCTATATGAGGCCGATCATCGAATACGGATACGTATACTTTGCAATGCCTCCTCTCTATAAGTTCTCGGGTCCCAGGATCAACAAGCCCATCTATGCTTACACCGAGGACGAGAGAGCCGAGAGACTTGCCGAAGCTGTTGCGCTTACAGGAGACGTCAACAAGGTCGCCGTACAGCGTTACAAAGGTCTCGGTGAGATGAACCCCGACCAGCTCTGGGAGACGACGATGAATCCCGAGACGAGAATGCTGGGAAAGGTCCATCTCAAGGACGCAGAGGAAGCAGACAGGGTCTTCTCCATGCTTATGGGAGAGGAAGTCGAACCCAGACGTGAATACATCGAGCAGAATGCAACATATGCTCAGAATCTCGATATTTAAAGGAGGAGTGAATGGACGATAACAACGATAACACAATCATTCCCGAAGAAGGACAGGAAAAGCAGGAGACGAAGCCGGGTGCAATCCTGACATTCGATCTTGCCGACCAGATGAAGAGTGCCTACATCGACTATGCAATGTCGGTCATCGTATCACGTGCTCTTCCGGATGCGAGAGACGGACTCAAACCCGTCCACAGAAGAATACTCTACTCCATGTGGGATATGGGTATCAGATTCAATACGGCCAATAAGAAGTGTGCCCGTATTGTCGGTGATGTTCTCGGTAAGTATCACCCGCATGGAGATGCATCCGTCTACGATGCTCTTGTGCGTCTTGCCCAGGACTTCTCCCTCCGTTATCCCGTGGTATTCCCGCAGGGTAACTTCGGTTCCATCGACGGTGACCCGCCGGCTGCAATGAGATACACCGAGGCCAAGATGGCCAAGGTCGGCGAGGAGATGATGGCCGATATCGGTAAGGACACAGTCGACTTCATGTCGAACTATGATGAGTCCCTCACCGAGCCTGTCGTACTTCCTGCAGCATTCCCGTTCATGGTCTGTAACGGTTCCAGCGGTATTGCCGTAGGTATGGCGACGAATATGGCTCCTCATAACCTTAACGAGGTCGTTGAAGGTATCTGCGCTCTTATAGATAACCCTGAAATAACAATTGAGGAGTTATCGGAATTTGTTAAGGGTCCTGACTTTCCGTCGGCAGGTATAATCCATGGAAAGAAAGGTATCATGGATGCATTCCTTACGGGTAAAGGAAAGGTCGTGATAAGAAGTAAGTATGAGATCATAGATGCAGATCCTCACAGCCGTGACGATCTCAATAAGACACATACTGCAATCTACTTTACAGAGCTTCCCTACCAGGTCAACAAAGCCGAACTCGTCAAGAAGATCGACGACTACCGCAAGGACGGAGTCATTCCCGGTATTGCCCAGGTCAAGGATCTCTCCGGCCGTGACGGACTCAGGGTTGCCATCTACCTCAAGCAGGAGGCAGTTGCCAACGTAGTACTTAACATGCTCTGGCAGAAGACGGCTCTCCAGTCGAACTTCAACATCTATAACCTCGCCCTCTACAACGGTGCTCCGAAGCTCTTCAACCTGAAGGACATGCTCCAGGTATATGTAGACCACAGAGAAACCGTAATAGAACGCAGAACACGCTACGATCTCAAGAAGGCAAAGGAGAGAGAGCATATCCTGCTCGGTCTCAAGACAGGTCTTGAAAACATCGACCTTGTCATTGCCATCATCAAGGCCAGCCCTGATAACACAGTAGCTTCTCTTGAACTGCAGAAGCAGCTTTCGCTTTCCCAGATCCAGGCCGATGCGATTATCGACATGAAGCTCGGAAAGCTCAGCCATCTCGAAACCGATAAGATTCTCGATGAACTTGCTGAAATCGAGAAAAGAATCGCCGAATATGAATTCATTCTCAGCGACAGAAAGCACGTACTTGAAGTCGTCAAGAAGGAAATCAGAGTTATCGGTGAGAAGTACGGCGATCCGAGAAGAACGCAGATTGTCGAGCAGGAGCTTGATGATGCATCTCCCGAGGACTTCATAAAGAAGGAAGAGGTTGTAATCAACATAACGAAGAAGGGCTTTGCAAAGAGACTCTCCGCTACCGAATACAAAGCTATCGGCAAAGGCGGCAAGGGCGTCATCGGAGCAAAGCTTACAGACGGCGACTATGTTGATCATCTCTTCACATGCTCATCCCACGATGTGCTGACATTCATCACAAACCGCGGTAAGGCTTATTATATTAAGGCATTTGAGATCCCGGAGAGCGGAAAGACCAGCAAGGGTGCCAACATGAAGAACTTCCTCAAGATCGAGAACGATGAGAAGATCACATCGATCATCAACTTCAAGCAGGAAGACATCAATGATGAAACATACCTTCTTATGGTTACAAAGTTCGGCGTTACAAAGCGTGTCGTCATGACAGACTTCAAAAATGCCAAGACCAAGGGCGTCAAGGCAATCATCCTCGATGAAGGCGATGAGCTTGTCGAAACACTCATGGTCAAGGAAGATGAAGAGATCATGTTCATCACAAGAAGCGGCAAGGGCCTCAGAACTCCTGTTAAGGATATAAGAGCAATGGGCAGAGCCACACACGGTGTCAAAGCAATGAAGCTTGTCGGAGATGATGAGATTGTATCTGCTGTCAAGGTTGAAAACGACAAGACAATCCTTCTCCTTACAGAACTCGGTAAGGGTAAGAGAACATCCTTCGACAACTTCATGTCTCATGCAAGAGGAACAATGGGCCAGAGAATCTACTCTCTCAATGAAGACGATAAGATTATCGGAGCTGTATCGGTTACGGAAAACGATGACGTTATTCTCATCACTATGATGGGCCAGGTACTCAGAGTCGCTGTAATCAATATCAGCAACCAGGGCAAGAATGCCTCCGGTGTCATTGTTGCAAAGTTCAAGAAAAAGAACGACCGCATCAATGCTCTTGACGTAACTGCTCACGAGGACGAAGTTGAAGAAGACGAACTCGAATCAGAGGAAGCTCCTCTCGAAGCTGACGCTGAGGCTTCTCAGACTGAGGAAACAATAGAAAACACTGAGAAAGAGTGATTCCAGTCACTCCTGATCGATTTGCCTGGGGAAACCCAGGCATTTTCTTTGACCCGAAACAGAAAAACATCTTGCACGTTGTAATGCCGCCAAAAACTACCCTGTGCAATAGGGTAACAGACAACAGAATGTACAGCTGAAACTGTAACTATAGATAGAAACGTTTATTCTTATTATTTTGGATATTTTCTTTGATTGAAAGAAATTATATCAATAACCCTTAAGAACCCCTTTTTAGCAACATCGCAAAATGCAAATTCGCGGAAGTGGACCCTGTTTCGTGGAATTTAAGAGCTTTCAAATGCCCATCAGAGAGGCTTCCGTTTGCTCAATAAAGGAACGAAAAGAAAAATAGATGGAAGCTAAATGAAAAGCTGTTTAACGTGAAACATTGATTGTCGGTAATGATGAACGATTTAAAAAGAACTCTTTGGAGGAGTGTCCTAATAATAAATCGGCTTTATTTGTGTCCTGGAGAAAATGAGTTTTGAAATATGTTTCTGTAAATTCAGTCGATGCTCTTTTATGTCGATATCGAATTTGAATCTTTATATTTTTTTGCAAAAGCACACCAGAATTTCCGCTTTGGAGAAAAAAGTAAATTGTGCAGTTTCATTTTCTCTATTTTTGTATGCTGGCTGCTCAAAGAAAGCTTTTTAAACATACGACTTTTATTTAATTCAGTTTTCTTATAATACGTAACTCTTTTTTTGTGTTTATAAAAAGTATTCATCATTAGGAGCTTTGTAAAATGGTTAATTATCCCTTTTTATGCATAAGCTATTTATCGCATTAAAACTTCTTGTTTCACGTTAAACTATCGTGGAGAGAAAGAAGATTAATAAATCTAATTAGAATGCACCTTTCCTACATGAAAAGATTAGTTTTTCGAATTTGAAAAGTATTATGTGAAAACATAATTGGCTATTCTTTTGTTTTCAGTCTGTCTTGTTTCACGTTAAACATTGGT
>CAVACS010000027.1:0-4310 GCA_963587105.1 Anaerovoracaceae bacterium
TCCGCTTTACTCTATCATTATCTTCCGTAACGGATAACGGGAGAAAAGCGACCGCGATCTGCTATAGGGCGCCGTGACGGCTGTTTACGGATACAAAAAAAGGACAGAGCGGCAAAGGGACGGATATTCCTCATTATCCCTGTTTATCCCGACCGGAGCCGCTGTTTATGAAATTATGAAACTGATAGATACAAAGGATGCCGTCGGCACCATTCTCGCTCATGACATCACTCAGATAATAAGAGGAGTTACGAAGGACGCCGTCTTCAGAAAGGGCCACATCGTCAGAGAGGAGGACATTCCTGTTCTGCTTTCGGTTGGAAAGGACCATCTCTACGTATGGGAGAACGAGCCGGGGCTTCTCCATGAAAACGACGCTGCTGATATTCTGAGAAGAATCTGCCAGGGCTCTCATATGCACCCCACCGAGGTAAAGGAAGGGAAGATCGAGCTTATTGCAGATGAATGCGGCTACCTCTGTGTGGACAGGGAGAGGCTCAAGAGGATCAACTCTCTCGGTGAGATGATGATCGCGACAATCCCGGGAGGTATAAGGGTTGAAAAGGGACAGAAGCTCTGCGGAACTAGAATCATCCCCCTTGTCATCGAAAAAGAAAAGATGGAGAAGGCTGTGGAGGCTGCAGGGGAGACACCCCTTCTGGACATCATCCCGTTCAAAAAGAAGAACTACGGTGTTGTGACGACTGGAAACGAAGTCTTCTATAAAAGAATAGAGGATACCTTCACGCCCGTAATCAATGCCAAGATGGACGAGTACGGTGCAGAGATGAAAGCACACACCCTATGTGACGACAATGCCGATCATATTCTGGACGCTATAAGGGAAATGATTTCAAGAAGCGACATAGACATGATCATCTGCACAGGAGGAATGAGCGTCGACCCCGACGACAGGACTCCCCTTGCAATAAGGAAAAGCGGAGCTGAAATCGTCTCTTACGGTGCCCCGGTTCTTCCCGGAGCGATGTTCCTTATGTCGTACCTCCCCGACGGAAGGCCACTCATCGGGCTTCCGGGATGCGTGATGTATGCCGCCCGCACGATCTTCGACCTGGTACTGCCCCGCATCATGGCGGATGTGACTGTCAGCGAGGACTATCTGGCCTCTCTCGGCTACGGCGGACTCTGCCTCTCTTCATGTAAGCCCTGCCGTTTTCCGTTCTGCTCGTTCGGAAGGGGTGTGTGATGGATAGAAAGGATTTCAGAGTCGCTGTCATAACACTCTCGGACAGATCATACGGAGGAGAGAGGGAGGACCTTTCAGGACCGGAAATAATCTCATACCTCAGAGAGCACGGCTGGGGAGAAGCGGAATATCTTCTTCTCCCCGATGACAGAGCTCTTCTCGAGAAAAGTCTCATCGACCTTGCGGACAGGAAAGAGACAGATCTCATTCTTACCTCAGGCGGCACGGGTTTTTCGCCGCGTGACATAACACCGGAAGCAACAGAGGCAGTCGGAACGAAACGAGCACCCGGAATCAGCGAGGCAATCCGTGCATACAGCCTCACAAAGACAAAGCATGCAATGCTTTCGCGCGGAGTCAGCGTAATAAGGAACTCCACGCTTATCATCAATCTTCCCGGCAGTCCCAAGGCCGTCAGGGAAGCCATGGACGTGATCATAGAAGCACTCCCTCACGGGCTCGGACTCCTGAGGGGTGAAAAACTTGATAAATAAATTTTCGGAGGAAATAAAATGAAGAAGATTTTATCAGTTCTTCTCGTACTCACACTCGCCCTTACCGGCATAATGGCACAGCCTGCAGCCGAGACGGCTTCGACAAAGACCGAAATCGTCGTCTTCGCGGCGGCATCGATGACGGAGACCCTCACAACAATCAAGGCCACATATGAAAAGGCCAACCCGGGTGTCACCATCACCTACAACTTCGACTCGAGCGGAACGCTGCTGACTCAGATCAAGGAAGGCGCAGAATGCGATCTCTTCCTCTCGGCAGCCCAGAAGCAGATGAATGCTCTTTCAGAACTCTCTATGATCGACGAGAGTACAAGAGTCGATCTTCTCGAGAACAAGACAGCTCTTGCAGTTCCTGCAGGAAACCCGAAAGGAATCACATCATTCGATCAGCTTGCCTCACTTCTCAAGGCTCATGAAGTCTTCCTCGCAATCGGTAACAGCGACGTTCCTGTCGGACAGTACACACAGAAGATCTTCGCTTACTACGGAATCGACGAGAATGAAGTCGCTCTGGCAGGATGTCTGACATACGGCACAAACGTCAAGGAAGTAACAACACAGGTCAGCCTCGAGTCCGTTGACTGCGGAATAATCTACGCAACAGATGCATTCTCGGCAGGCCTTGAAGTCGTCGACACTGCAACAAGCGAGATGACCGGCGGAAGGGTCATCTACCCTGCGGCAATCCTCAAGGACGCAAAGAACGCAGAAGCGGCACGCCTCTTCCTCGACTACCTCAAGAGTGACGAAGCCATGGCGGTATTCGCATCTGTCGGATTCGCATCAGCTCTCTGATCCATATCAGATGGTAAAGAAGGGAGGGTCATGCGCCCTCCCTGTCTTTCAGTATGACATCAACAAGATAAATCTATGGACTGGTATCCCCTATTCAACTCAATCAGAATTGCATTCTATACATCGATCATAGTCTTCTTCCTCGGAATATTCCTTGCACATGTTGTTGCAAAGATGCCCCCGATCGTGAAGGGAATTCTGGATGTGATTCTCACACTGCCGCTGGTACTGCCGCCGACTGTCGTGGGATTCTTCCTCATTCTTGTCTTCGGCGTGAAGACACCTCTGGGGCAGTTTCTTCAGAGGTTCGGAATCAAATTCGTGATGACCTGGTACGGAGGAATAGTTGCGGCCACGGTCGTTGCCTTCCCCCTCATGTACAGAACGACACGCGGAGCCTTCGAAGCATTCGACACCACGCTTTCTGAAGCCGGCCGTACGCTGGGGCTCTCGGATACATTCATCTTCTGGAGAATCAAGATCCCCACATGCAGAGAGGGAATTCTTGCCGGAGTCGTGCTTGCATTCGCACGTGCACTCGGAGAATACGGTGCAACGAGCATGCTTATCGGCTACACTCCGGGAAAGACTGCAACTATTTCGACGACAGTCTATCAGCTATGGCGTACAAACAACGAGAAGGAGGCCTACATCTGGGTTCTCATCAATGTCGCGATATCTGCCGCGGTCCTTCTGACAGTCAACCTTCTCGAATCGAAGGACAGAAAAGAAAGGAGGAAAAAATAATGAAGCTTACTGTGGATATCAGAAAGGACTACGGCTCGTTCTCTCTCTCCTCCTCTTTCGAGACGGAGGATCTCCTCACCGGTTTCTTAGGCTCCTCGGGCTCGGGAAAGAGCATGACTCTCAAGTGCATCGCCGGAATCGTGACGCCCGACGAAGGATATATCGCCCTCGATGACAGAGTCCTCTTCGACAGCAGAAAGAAAATCAACATAAGACCGCAGGAACGGAAGGTGGGCTACCTCTTCCAGAACTACGCCCTATTTCCTGCAATGACGGTGAAGAAGAACATATACTGCGGTCTTGTGAGGGAGAAGGACAGAGAGGCGAAGAAGAGAAAATACGATGATGCCATCGCGCTTCTGCATCTCGAAGGCCTCGAGAACAGGCTTCCATCCCAGCTTTCCGGCGGTCAGGCACAGAGAGTGGCACTTGCGAGAATCATCGTCAGCGGACCCGATCTCCTGCTCCTGGATGAGCCGTTCTCCGCCCTCGACGCATTTCTGAGAAGGAATCTCCAGACAGAGCTCCTGGAAGTGCTCAATAATCTCGGCAAGCAGGCCGTACTTGTAACGCACTCCTCGCGTGAGGTAAGACGTATGACAACGAACCTCTTCGTCATGAAGAACGGCAGGATCATCAGGCATGGCAGGACGGAGGACGTCTTTTCAGACCCGCAGAGTGACGACTGCAGGGTCCTCCTCGAAGACTACTGATGTGTCGGTGCAAGGTGAGATCACCTCTTTTTATATCAAAATAGTATAAAAAAGCGTCGAATTCTGCGATTTTGCAGAAAAATACTGTTTAGAATTTTGCGATTTTGCGGAAAAACCGCCTTTTAAAATTTGATATTTTGCACATTATTCGTTAGGATAAGTCTTGAAAGGAGAAAACAGTCATGCTCTTCAAGAGAAAAATATATCAGAAAATGCTCGACTGGAAAAAATCCTCTCAGGGCAGAACCGCCCTCCTTATCGAGGGGGCCCCCAGAGTTGGAAAATCTACCGTCGTCGAAGAATTCGCTAAGAAGGAATATGACAGCTACATTC
>CAVACS010000027.1:4320-18110 GCA_963587105.1 Anaerovoracaceae bacterium
GCTACATTCTGATCGATTTCGGGGCGGCTGCATCGAACATAAGAGATCTTTTTCTCGACTTATCGGATCTCAACTATCTCTTTCTCCAGCTCCAGCTTCAAAGCAGGGTTGACCTTCATGAGCGACGTTCACTGATTGTCTTCGATGAAGTTCAGCTCTTTCCCCCTGCAAGGCAGGCGATAAAGTACCTGGTCAGGGACGGAAGATATGATTACATCGAAACAGGTTCACTTATCTCAATAAAGAAGAATGTAGACGGCATTCTGATCCCCAGCGAAGAACACAGAATAAGCATGTACCCGATGGATTATGAAGAGTTCTCATGGGCTGTAGGAGACGAGAGTTCAACAAAAATCATGCTTGAGCTTTATTCGTCGGGACGCCCCCTCGGAGACGCAGCTATGCGGAGGATGCTCAGGCAGTTCAGGCTTTACATGCTTGTCGGAGGCATGCCCCAGGCTGTCTCCGCCTACCTTGAAAGCAACAATCTTCGTATTGTAGATGAAAAAAAACGGGAGATTATAGATCTCTACGAGAATGATTTCCGCAAAGTGGATCCTTCGGGCAGGCTTTCCATTCTATTCGATTCAATTCCGGGCGAACTTGCAAAGAATTCATCAAGATTCCATATTTCAAGTTACCTTCCTCAGTCACGGCCGGGTGACAAATCTATCCTGGAGAGTATTTCAGAGCTCGCATCATCAAAAACGGTACTTGTTGCTTATAACTCGAACAATCCCTCCGTCGGCCTCTCCGCAA
This sequence comes from Anaerovoracaceae bacterium, assembly GCA_963587105.1. Lineage (GTDB taxonomy): Bacteria > Spirochaetota > Spirochaetia > Sphaerochaetales > Sphaerochaetaceae > Ornithospirochaeta. The sequence continues at coordinate 5,080 of CAVACS010000027.1, forward strand.
CGAGAGACATCGACAAATTCAAACTCTATCTTGCCGATACCGGACTTTTCGTTACACTGGCATTCAAGGACAATACATTCACCGACAATCTCATATACCAGAATCTTCTAAGCGACAAGCTTGCTGTCAACCTCGGCTACGTCTATGAGAACGTCGTTGCCCAGATGCTTACAGCGAAAGGAGACAGCCTTGTATATCACACCTTTCAGGATACGTCTTCAAACCACTACTATGAGGTCGATTTTCTGATTACAAGAAAGAACAGAATCTGTCCCATCGAAGTGAAGTCGTCAGGATATAAGACACATTCATCCCTTGATGCCTTCTCTAAGAAGTACCATGAGAGAATTCTGAACAGATATCTTGTGTACACAAAGGATTTCAGGAAGGATGGAGATATCTTCTGCATTCCTCCCTTGTTCGTTCCTTATATCTGATTGAGCCTCACATCCCCTTCAGAATGCTGATGATTTCCTCCGCGCTGTCGGAGAAAGGCTCGTCGTCGACGTCGTCGTCCACAGCATCGTCTCCGCCGCATTCGTCATCCCGGTCCAGCGTCCCCATATACACCTCATACTCCCCGTCGTCGAAGCTGTAGCTGAACTCTTCTTCAGTTTCCCCTCTTTCCCCTCTCTTATGTTTTCTCACCCTCGATGCCCTGATCGATATTAAGACGATGAGGAGAATGACGATAAGTGCAGCAGATGGCAGAATGATCTTCATATACGGAAGGTCTTCACTATCCTCCTTCTGTACTCTCTCTTCTGCACCAGGGACAAAAGAAGCTGCACTTTCCGCATCCACGTTCTCAGTTTCCGCCCCGCCTCCGGTGAAGTATGTGTCTTCATCCTCACGTGAAACGACCCCGCCGTTTTCATAGAGGGGCATCAGGCCTTCATCTTCAACGGGTTCAGCCTCCTCCTCCACTCCATTCTCTTCTTCTCCAGAAGCACTACTGACGGAGGCTGTCTCAGGTTCATCAATCTCAACGACTTCCTTATGGATGCGTTTGAAGTCCGTGCTCTTGCAGGAGAAAAGAGAGAGAGCAAGAAGGATGATTAAAAGTGCCTTTATCCTCTTCATTCCTTCCCCCTCATTCTTACGATGTCGCCCTCGACTGATACTGCATCGCCCAGTCCCATCAGGGCTTTGTCGAGCTCCGGATAGCGCGACTTGAGTACGACGCTGTAGCCGCAGTAGGATCCGAGGATATTATAAAGCTCCGGCCTCTCGATCTTGTGCTTCTCTTCTATTATGGCAAAGAGGCCGCTTCTGAGCTCCTCGGGGGCGATATGGGAAAAATCACGCATGAGGGAAGCCTTCCTGAACGGGTAGTCCTTCTTTTCGGTGCTGTATAAAAAGCCGTCTCTTCTTATATATGATACTCCATCGATCCCTTCCATTGCCTTCCGGTAGCTTTCGACAGTCTCCGGAGTCAGATACTCCTCCCCCGAGAGGAAAGAGAGTCTCTTCATGAGATCACGCTCGAAGACAGGCCCTTCCCTGCCGACTACTGCCCTGATGAAATCAGGATAGGATGGAGAGGAGAAGGAATCGACTCCGTATGCCGCCGCTTCAGCTCTGAGATCGAGGGGTGTGTAGAGAGGAAAAGAGATGTAATCGTTTCTCTCTTCGTCCTTCTTTTCCTCTATCTTCTCATCCATCAGCTTCTGCATATCTAAGTTTTCATCGTAGAGAATGGTAAGAGCCTTCTTCGATAAAGCCTTTCTGTAGGAGGCGATGATGTCGGGGGCGGAAAGATGCCTCGTGAGTGCTTCGTCCAGAAATGATATGATTCCGTTCTCCTCCGCCTTTCTCACTACAGGCTCCACGTTCTTCCATTCGTATCTGAGAGAGCTGTTCGTACCGGCCGTATGAAAGCGCTCCTCGAGCGACGGGAGAGGTATGGACGCAAGATCGACAACAGATTCGTCCCAGTCTGAGCGGAGCGAGGAGAAGGAAGAATTGTACTTCTCGTAGATTGTATTGAGTCCAGTGTAGAAGATGTAGGCCTTCTTTCTCACCCCATCCCAGTCGGAGGATGAGGATAGAGAGCCGAAGCTCTGGCCTCTGACGGCACCAAGGAGGATCCTTCCCTCCTCTGCAGTCTTCTTCCAGTCTGTCTTCCATCCCGAGTAGAACGAAAATGAAGGAGAGAGCTCTTCTTCCCTTTTCCTGTAGTTCCTTCTCGCCTTCCTGTAGGCGGAAATAAGAGCCGAAAGTGCTTCGATTTCGCCGTCTGTCAGTTTCCCCGCACTCTTCTTCGCACGCTCTATTCTCTTCTTTATCTCTCTGTACTCGACAGAATCCTTCGGAATACCCCCCTTCCAGAATCTTTTGTCTATACTCAATACATCCTCTGAGTAGTACTTTGTTATTCTCTCCCTTGTTCTTCTGACATCGACGGAGAGGATTTCAAGCTCCTCGAGTCCCTTCAGAAATGAAACAAGGGTCTCTCTGTCGAGGAGAGACGGAGAGAGAAGATCCGAGAGGGCAATCGTCTTGAGAAGACTGCTCATCTTCTCTGCGCCGCTGAGCGTGGAGAACGAGAAGCCGAAGCTCTCCTTTATGTCCTCCGCAAGGATACCGAGGTCGTGTGCCATATCTTCACTGTCGAGAAGTCTCACCTTGAGGGAGTTTTCCTCACGGCTTTTCGAATAGGATGCCGAGTAACCGTACCAGGGATCCTTTCTGTAGTCGTAGTATCTGTCGCAGAGGGCTGCGTCTATATATTCAGACAGTATCCGGAAACTCTCCCTGTCGTATCTTTCAAACGGAAGAGAGGGAGCAGACTTCACTTCATCCCACACTCCGATGAGATACACAAAATCCTCCGGTAGCGGGAAGGAGGCTTTTTCCGTTCTTGTTTTCAGAAGAGAGATGAATGCATCGTCTAACATAGCCACTATCTTACCATCACTTCGGAGATTTAAAAAGCGCAAAGAGTTCCACGAAAGGCGCAAAAAGAATCTGAAAAGAGGATGTGAGGCCGCTCGTGAGAAGGACGACCTTTTTAAGGGCAAAGACAGCAACAATGATCAGCATGAACTCCAGAAGAAAGATGATGAGGCTGCGGCCGAAGTTCTTCAGCAATATTTTCTGGATATCCCTCTCGTTCTTTATCCTTCTGACGCCGCATCTGACGAGGGCCTCCTTCAGCCCCGGATTCTCATCACTGTCGCAGAAGAGAAGCGCAACAACAGCAGACTCCAGGTCGTCCTTGAAATAGGTTCTGAGAAAACGATATATCCTCGGAACATTCTTTATGACTGAACGGATGAAGAATGCATATGAGAGAAGCATCGAGAGTGATGAGAGGACAAGAAAGAAGACCCCGTCATCCTTCAGGCTGAAGAAGAAAAGTGAGAGAGCAAAGGCTGAAAATGAAAGAAGACTCTTTATGATCTTCTTCATAAGCATCAGCTTCAGCACCTCCTCAAGCGCCTTAACGGCCGCATTCTTCGCCCCGGAAATGACGCTGTCGGCCCTTTTCACCGCCCTGTAGAGCCGGCTTTTAGTTATTGTCGGATCATCAAAGGCTGCACTGTCGAGAGCTGAATGAAAGAAGGAGATGATTTTTCCCGCCCCCCTTACTGCCTTTTCGACTCTGCCCGCTACTCTTTCGTCTCTCGCCTCTTTTTCATTTGCAGCCGTTACGACACATTCTTCGACTTTTTCAACTGAAGAAGCGTCAATTGAGAACATCGAATCGAATGAGGAGAGTATATCCCCCGGACACTTCGCCCTTATTTCGAGCACCTTCTCCTTCGGAATCGAAACGGCACTTTTCACGATAAGGCCGATCATGCCGGTAGCCACAAAGACGTCGTCGAGAAGTCCGGACCCGGGTAGAAAATCGGGAACTCCATCGAGAGGAAGAACAAGATAAAGTACGGCAACGGCAGCGGGGACTGCGATTGAAAGCCCGCAGACCTTCGGATTTTTTGCAATGAAGAAGAGCACCCTGATTCTGTCCCATATATCACTGAGGGCTTTCCTTGTGCTGTATTTCCTGAGAGCCTTATCCTCGGCCTCGACTATCTCTTTCTCCGGATAGCCGCTCTCGATTCTTCTACTGATCGATGCCGCGACAGATGAAGCCTTCACCTCCTCCCTCTCTGTCAGGCCGCTCCCGCGCCTTGTGAATATGCCTCTGCTTCCCCTTCCGTCCTTCATGATATCTATTCTAGAACGTAACGGAAATTTGAGCCACCTGTTTTTCCCGATATGCCACAGCGCCGGAGACGGAGACCGGGCCCGTTCAACGCAGATACTCCCCATTCCTTCCGGATACCCCCTTTCCGGATCATTCATCCTCTCCCCGCCTTTCACGACACATCATCATACGCCGGTCTCTTCATGGAATCAGAAAGTGTTAACCTGAAGTAAAAATCCGATTAATAAATTCAACTCCTTTTCGATATTACCTTGACGGGAGAAGTGGATGACATAGAAAATGGAGGGGTAGAAATACAAAGGAGAATTTATAATGAGGAAAAACTTCAGAAGGCTTGTTGCTCTGATGCTCGTTCTCTTCACACTCTTCACCCTGACTGCACAGGGCGGAACTGAGAAGAGCGGCCAATACAGCGGCAAGACAGTCATACTTCATTCAAACGACGTACACGGTGCCGTTGAAGGCTATGCCTACATCAAGGCCCTCAAGGACGACTTCACCTCCAAGGGCGCAAGCGTGATTCTTGCAGATGCCGGTGACTTCAGCCAGGGTACGACATACGTAAGTACCACGAAGGGCATGGATGCCGTCACTATGATGAACGCTGCAGGCTACGATGTCGCAACACTGGGCAACCACGAATTCGATTACGGCTATGCACAGCTTAAGGAGAACCTCTCGAAGGCAGACTTCAAGGTCCTCTGCTCGAACGTTTTCACCGAAGACGGAAACCCCATCTATGACTCGGGCGTCATCATCAGAGTCGGTTCCCTCAGAATAGGTTTCTTCGGAGTCGAGACTCCGGAAGCCCAGACGAAGGCCAATCCTGCTTTGATCAAGGGCCTCAAGTTCCTCGCAGGCGAAGACATGTACAGGCAGGTACAGGCTGTCGTCGATTCTCTTAAGGAAAAAGGCGCTGACGTTGTAATCGGTCTTGTACACCTCGGAGTCGACGGAGAAAGCACACCCAACAGAAGCACTGACCTCATGGCTAACGTCAAGGGTATCGACATGCTCATCGACGGCCACTCACACACAGTCATGGAGAAGGGCGAGAACGGCGAGCCCATCCAGTCGACAGGAACTGCATTCGCGAATATCGGCGTCATCGTCATCGACAATGCAACAGCAAAGATCGAGGGCAACTGGCTCATCTCGACAGAAGGACTGGAGAAGGACGAAGCGGTATCTGCTGAAGCAAAGGTCATCGTAGACAGAGTCAACGCTGAATACGACATAGTCTTCGCTTCCTCACTCGTCGAACTCAACGGCGACAGGGAACCGGGTAACAGAACAGAGGAGACCAACCTCGGCGACCTCATCACCGACGCAATGATGTGGACGATCCTCAAGGAAGAAGGAGCTCTCTCTGTCGATGAAGGCCACACTGTCGCAGTCACGAACGGCGGCGGAATCAGGGCATGGATCCACGCCGGCGATATCACAAAGAAGGACGTCAACACAGTTCTTCCCTTCGGCAACACAATCGCTGTCGTATATGTAAAGGGATCAGATCTTCTCGAAGCTCTCGAAGCATCCACATACTGCACACCGATATCTCTCGGAGGCTTCCCGCAGGTAAGCGGACTCGAATACACAATCGATACGACCAAGTCCTATGACAAGAACAGCGAGACCTACCCCGCTTCTACATACTACGGCCCCGCATCGATCCAGAGAGTCACGATCACAGGCGTCAACGGAACTCCGTTCAATGCTGATGATACATATGCAGTAATAACGAACAACTTCGTCGCTGCAGGCGGTGACACATACTATGCATTCGCTTCCTCTACCAACCAGTTCGACACCGGAATCGTCCTCGATGAAGCTGTCATGGACTATATCACAGAGGTTCTCGGCGGAGTCGTAGGAGAGAAGTACGCAGAGCCACAGGGCAGAATCACGGTAATCACCGAAGAGAGTGAGGACGACGGCGTCATCACAATCGGCGGTCTCGATTCCGATATATGGTTCACGAAGTACGGCAACGTCTATCTCGACATCCAGGTCGCTTCATTCTTCGATCTCGGTTACAGCGAGGGAGACGAGGTCAAGGTTTCCTTCCTTGACAAGGAACTTGTCCTTCCCGTCGTTCCGACATACTCATATGTCGACCAGGGAACAGCTGCGATCATCGCACCGCTCGGAGAGAACGGAAAGCCCACGGGCTACCTCTCACTTGCCATCAACATGGGTAACTTCGGTGAGACCTACGGCCTGGCATACAAGACCACCAATGCCGACAAGACATGGTTCTGGACAGCATACGACGGCGTAAAATTCCCTGTCGAAGTCAAGTTCGAAATGTCTGAAAAGGGCGGATATCTCTCACAGTATATCCTCCATGATCTCACAAGGACCAATAACAGGGCAGATTACCCCGAGCTGACAGACGAGGAGTTTGCAAACTTCAGAGAAATCGATACAACAGGTATGGGCAAGGGAAAGCTCTACAGGACATCCTCCCCCATCGATCCTTCTCTCGGAAGAAACACATATGCTGACAAGGCTATCGAAAAGGCAGGCGTCACAGTCATCATGAACCTCGCCAACAGCGAAAGCGATGCCCTCGCATTCGAAGGCTTCTCTTCCTCCTACTACTCGAAGGAAAAGGTCATCTACCTCAACCTCGGCGTCGACTTCCAGGCTGCAGAGTTCAAGAGCGGACTGGCACAGGGACTGAGATTCTTCGCTGAAAACAAGGGCGTCTATGCATTCCACTGCACAGAAGGCAAGGACAGAGCAGGCTTTGTGGCTGCACTTCTTGAATGCCTCATGGGCGCAACATACGACGAGGTATGCGCAGACTACATGAAGACCTACGAGAACTACTACAAGGTCGAGAAGGGAAGCGACAAGTACAACGCAATCCTCTCGAGCAACATCGTAAAGACTCTCCAGGCGGCATTCGGAGTCGAGGATCTCAGCAGTGCCGACCTCGCTTCTGCTGCTGAAGGCTACATCAGGTCCATCGGCCTGAGCGAGAGCGAGATAGCATCTCTCAAGGCAAACCTCAGCTGAAGACAGCTTATATCTTAAAGTCGGATCAGCCCTCTCTACGGGGGCTGATTTTGCCATACAGTCGAAAAGATTTCCAATGCATTCTCTCGATGCATAGACGTCGAGACTGCCCTTCGTAGTTTCCCTTCAAAGTGTTCAGACAGGGCAAGTGAAGCTGTACTTCACATCACTTCACTTTTGTTTATCACTTCATCTGCAGAGCAGTATCACGCCGTACGCAGGTACGGAGACACATGTCTCGGCAGTCTCACTCTCATTCACGAATTTATCTCCGTCAAGGATTATCTTCCACTTCCCTTCCGGCAGGGTTCCTAAAAAGCTCTCTCCATCTGCATTGACGATGGCGATTCCTGCGATATTACCCCTGACACGGTATGTGACGAATATGGAATTGTTGTCCCAGACAGCGGTGCTGACGTCACCGTTTTCTATCCATGAGTACTTCTTTCGCATCTCTATGAGATCCCTGTACCATGAGAACATCTTCTCCTCATCAGAATCCGGCCTGACGCTCTCCCAGTCTATGGCGTTGACACTGTCGGGAGACTTGTAGCTGTTGCTGTCTCCACCCTTCGTGCGCATTATCTCCTCGCCCGAGAGCATGAACGGCATGCCGCGGCTGATCATGATGATTGCAGCACCGAGCCTGTTCATCGCCATCCTCTCCTCCTTCGTGCTTCCGGGATTCGAGAGCTCGAGTTTATCCCAGAGCGTGTTGTTGTCATGTGCCGACATGTAGTTGACGACCATGGCGTTCTTTACGGACCAGGAGGAGGCAGAGGAGAGAGAGCCGCCTTTTATGCCGAATGCCACCTTCTCCGCGTTATCCTTCGTAACGGCCCCGCTGATGTACCCCTTTCCTCCGGCTGTGAAGACGCTTCCCTTGAGAGCGTCACGGATGACGTCGTTGAAGACGGCAATGCTTCCGGCAGCGCCCGGGGTAGCCTTTACTGTCGAAATATTTGCCTGGGAGGCAAGAAGAGACGGGGAATATGCACAGCTTCCGCCGCTCCAGCCTTCTCCGTAGATGAGGCACTTCGGGTTGACAGAATGCAGCGCCTTCTCGATTTCGGCCATCGTTTCGGTGTCGTGGATCCCCATTAGGTCGAATCTGAAGCCGTCCAGATGATACTCGCTCATCCAGTATGTGAGGCTGTCGATCATGTACTTGCGGAACATAGTCCTCTGGGATGCTGTCTCGTTGCCGCAGCCGCTTCCGTTGGAGTTCGTCCCCTCCGGCGTATAGCGGTAATAGTAGTACGGAACAATCCTGTTGAGTGAGGAATCGCTGTCATAGGTGTGGTTGTAGACCACATCCATCACGACTCCGATTCCGTTCTCGTGGAGACTCTGCACCATCCTTTTGAACTCTTTTATCCTCACTTCCCCGTGATAGGGATCTGTTGAGTAGCTTCCCTCCGGAGTATTGTAGTTCTTCGGATCATAGCCCCAGTTGTACGATGCGTCAGGATCCGATTCATCGACAGTCGCATAGTCGAAGACAGGCATGAGCTGCACATGCGTGATCCCGAGTGCCTTGAGGTAATCGATTCCCGTCGGGAAATGCGAAGAATTAAAAAGCCCCGTCTCGGTGAATGCAAGATACTTGCCCCTGTAGGCACTTTCCTTGTTTTCAATCGAGAAGTCCCTCACATGGGTCTCCCATACGACGGCTTCGGAGTACGACGAAATCGTACTGACATAAGTGTCGTCTTCAAAGCCTTCGGGATCCGTGAGAGAAAGGTCGACAACCATCCCCCTGTTGCCGTTGACACCCGTCGTCCTGGCATAGGGGTCGACGGCTTCTGCCGTCCCGATAGCCGTTGTGACCGTATATGTGTAGTATGTGCCGTGCCCGCATTCAGAGACGGCCTCCCATACCCCCTTCTCCCCCTTCGTCATATCGAGGGAAAGGTACGCATCTCCGTCCTTTCCATCACTGAAGAGATTAAGAAGAACGCGCTGAGCTGTCGGTGCCCATACCTTGAAGATAGTCCTGTCTCCGTTAATGACAGCTCCCAGGTCGCTCCCGTCATATGTGTATTCGGCAGCGAATCTCTCTGTATCGAATATACCGTTCGGAACGATTTGCTGTTCTCCGTATCCATCTATCTCAAGGGTATATCTATCAGAGATGTCCATCTCGTCCCCGAGATTAATCTTGCCGTCGGCATTCACGCTCGCAATTTCCATGTAATCACCATTTATATCCTTTATCTTAAAAGAATTCACATCAGTTAAATCGACAGATGGAGATACAGACCAGCTCACCCTGTCCCAGTCCTCCATCGAAGCAAAGAGGAATATTCTGACTGGAGGGAGGGTCCTCCCGCCATCAGGAGAAGTATACTGCAGTGCGTCTCCGCTTCTGAGATATATCTCCGTAGTCTTTCCAGTGACATATGCAAAGCGGTCATCAGCCCAGTCCTTTACGGCACTGCCCCAGCTCGAGGCGCCGGGAATCTAGGCAGGAAGTGCGGGCTATTGAGCCGATTTTCGCCACATCGGAAGGAACATCAACGGAGCACATGAAGCCGTAAGGACACTCCTGGAAAAGATAACCAGAGCCGTCCTTCCCGCTCCACCATATCCACATGTCGGACGAGGAAATGTCAGCTTCCCCCTGCCAGTAGAAGACTACGCGGTTGAGGCCGTCCGGAACATCATCCCCGGAGCTGTCGGCAACAGCTGTGGCCCTACATGCCGAAAGCAGAATGATCAGCAGCAGAAAAGCTGAGCCAGTCAAAGTGAAATATCTTCTTGTCCCTTCCATAATGCCCATTGTAACACGGTTTACATACAAAGAAAGGATATTTTCATTTATTACATGCGGCCTCCATCTTTACTTATGGGGCAGGCAGGATTATTATAACTGTAACTTTTTAAATTACATATTAGAAAAGGGGTCTCTTCAATGGATGGTCTGTTCATAATTGCTGTTCACTCCCTCGTCTATCTCTCACACACCGGAGTTTACACGTCGAGCCGGGAACTGGCAGAAAACATCTGCACAAACAGTGCAAGGGTAAGACTCGTCATGTCGAAGCTTTCGGCGTCCGGACTCGTGGAGACGAGAGAGGGGAAGAGCGGCGGCTACAGGATAGAGGGGGATGCAGGAAGAATAACACTGGGCGATGTGGCAGAGGCATTGAAGTCCTCGTTCGCCTCCCCTTCCTGGGAAAGCCGTGATTTTAACAGAGAGTGTCTTATCTCGACGCATATGAAGGACGAGATGGAGGCTCTGGGACGGAAAATGGACGGCGTTCTCTACTCCTTCCTCGACGGCATCACCGTCCGCGATATCGAGAAGGAAATCATGACCAGATACAACAGAGAAGGAGACCGGGGAGGTTCCGATGAAAAACAGGGAGAGAGCAAAGGCGGGAGCGGTACGGAGTAGAATTTCCCTTCTCGTCATCGTCCTTCTCTTCTCAATAATTCCCGTCAGTGCACAGGGAAAAAGCGAAGAGACGAATGTGACAAAAGTAATGAAGGAGAGCAAAATGAAAATGGAAAAGGAAGACGGAAAGGTAATCTACCTCGCAGGAGGATGCTTCTGGGGTCTCGAGCTTTTGATGCACTCTCTCGATGGCGTGATCGACGCCGAAAGCGGCTACGCAAACGGCAGAAGTGCCGAAGAAGCTTCATACAGGACGATTCTCAAGGGAGGAACGGGTTTCAGGGAGACTGTGAAGGTCACATACGAGCCATCTGTCATCTCCCTCGATGCCATTCTCTTCGCCTACTTCTATGTCATAGATCCTACAGTGAAGGGAAGACAGGGCAACGACGTAGGGGACCAGTATCAGACGGGGATATACTACACGGACGAGGAGTCGAAAGCCGTCGTAGAGAGAATCACGGCTATTGAACGGGGAAGGTCGAAGAAGTTCTATGTCGAGACGGGTCCCATCATCAATTTCTACCCCGCCGAGGAATATCATCAGGATTACCTTGTGAAGAACCCCGGAGGCTACTGTCACATCCCCAGAGAAGAGATAAAACTCCTCTCGTCTCTCAGAATAGACCCCGGCAGATATATAAGGCCCGCCGACGAAATCATCAGAGAGTCTCTCTCCGACATGCAATATGCCGTCACGCAGAAAAGTGCAACTGAAAGGCCGTTTGCAAACGAATACTGGAACAGCTTCGAAAAGGGAATCTACGTCGATGTAGTCACCGGTGAGCCTTTATTCTCATCGCTTGACAAGTACGAGAGCTCATGCGGATGGCCTGCGTTCTCATCCGTCATCGAGAAAGCCAGCGTCGTGGAGATCCCGGACACAAGCCACGGCATGATCCGCACCGAAGTCAGAAGCAGAGCGGGAGACAGCCATCTCGGACACATTTTCGAGGGCGACAGAGAATCCCCCAGCGGCGTGAGGTACTGCATAAACAGTGCCTCCCTCCGTTTCATCCCATACGAGAAGATGGAAGAGGAAGGCTACGGCTATCTCATGAAAATCTTCGACTGACAAACTGCTGCAAGTTTCATGTAACTTGTAGAAAAACAAGGCCTGGAATTGTAGAAAAGATATGCAGTTTACGTGCTTCAGGAGATAAAACAATTGAAGCAGACACAAGACGTTAACAGGGCTCCCCTCACCTCTCATGGATGTGTCCCGGAGAGTCTTTCTTCCTTTCTCACCGAAGAGATAAGAGACGTCAGAAAAATGGAACTCTGATTTTTGACTTCGATCGAACGATTTTTCAACAGATACAAAGACGCCATCAGTCTCCGTCATCCGGCTTTACCTGACGATTAGGTTCAAGAGCTCTGGAGGTCAAAGAATTCATTTCGGAATGATTGAGACAATAGCGATGCTTCAACAAAACAAAAAGCCGTCTTTCTCTTATCAAAAAGCAATTAGACGGCTTCCTTTATTGACTTCAATAACTTCAAACTTAGTGCCCAGAACGAGACTCGAACTCACACACCGTTGCCGGAACTAGGACCTGAACCTAGCGCGTCTACCAATTCCGCCATCTGGGCAGTCCATCAGATGTTATTCAATTTCAATGCGATGGTCAAGGTCGTTGCGCTAGACTCCCAAAGCGGTTAAAATCCAGTTTATGGTAAATATACTGTTTCTAGGCGAGATAGTGGGAAGGTGCGGAATCGGAGCACTGAAGAACGGTCTCGGGGCTATAAAAACCAAATATGACGTCGATTATACCATCATCAACGGGGAAGGCATGACGAACGGCTTCGGAATCGGCAAGGCGCACTCCGTCCAGCTCGGCAAACTCGGCGTCGATCTGATCACCGGAGGAGAAAAGCTCTTCTATAAGCCCGATATGGTCGAATTCATGCAGCACTGCTCGTTCATAATAAGACCTCTCAACTACCCTCCCCTCTGCCCGGGAAAGAGCGTCAAGAACTTCACGGTACGCGACTCTCAGGTGCTCGTCATAAACCTCCTGGGGAACTCATCGATGAAACAGGCTGTGCAGAATGCATTCGTCGCCGTCGACAGCTTTCTGAAAAAGGTGGAGAACAACCCCGTCATACTTCTTGTCTATCATGCATCGACGACTGCAGAGAAGGCCACAATGCTGCATTTCCTCGACGGCAGAGTCCAGGCCGTCATCGGCACGCACACAAAGGTTCTTACTGCCGATGAATGCATAACTGATAAGGGAACGGCTTTCATCTCCGACATCGGACGTGTCGGCTCGTTCATGAGCGTCGGCGGCTTCGATCCCGAAACGGAAATCAGGAAATACCGCCGTCAGATTCCACTGAGAAGCAGAGAAAGCTGGAGCGACGCAAGAATACAGGGCGTTGTCGTATCTGTCGACGAAAAGGAGCACAGGGCGTCCTCGATTA
>CAVACS010000027.1:18120-21939 GCA_963587105.1 Anaerovoracaceae bacterium
CCTCGATTACGGTGATCGATGAGCCCGTCAATGTCGAGAAGCCGGAGGAGAAGGAGTAATGACACAGCTTGTAAGTGTTGTATCTGTAAAGGACGGCGTCGTCAGAGTCGGCTGCTCCTCCTCTGCATGCTCGGGGTGCCACAGCGAGACATTCTGCCGCAGGAAGGACAGCACATACGAAGTGAACAACAGCAGAAAAATCCCCGTCAGGGAGGGCGACCTCGTCGAAGTCGAAATCCCGGAAGGAAGGGCTGTCTTCTCGGTCCTTATGAGTCTCCTCTTTCCCCTTCTCATGTTCATTCCAGGCTATTTTACCGGAAAAGCCCTGTCGGAGAGCGAAATCGTGATGGCACTCTCGGGCCTGCTCTCAATCGGACTGGGTTTTCTCTTCTCATACCTTTTCTTCCGCGGCAGGCGGGAGAAGTATTCACCGTACATCATCCGCAAACTATGAAAATATTACCCGTTATCCTCCTTTCCATCCTTCTCGTATCATGTTCCGCGGCAAAGGCGGAAGATGGCACTGAGAGCCGGAAGGAGACGGGAGTCTACCCCGATCTTATAATGATCAACACCCACTGCCGTGTCGGACAGAGCGACGAGAGCCCGATAATACTCAATGCCGGCAGGATGACGCTCTACTCTTCAGATAACTATGCACTTCTGGAAGATTTCTCGTTCGTATCGGAAACGGAGGATGGAGTGACAGAGACAGAAGGCAGTGCCGAGGGCGGCATGATAGAACTCGACGGAAGTTCGATCACCCTTACCGGAGACGTTACGTTCTCGCGTCCGGGTGACAACATGACAATAAAGGCTGAAAGCCTTGTCTATGACAGAAACAGAGATGAAATTACAACGGAGGGGAAAGTTGTGGTAAACTCTGATGAAGGGACCATCGAAGGCTATGACTTCAGGGGGGACCTCAGAGAGGGAATCTACTCCTTCTCCGAGATTACAAAAGGAGACTTCTCACTTGAATAGGCATCTCTTACTTCTTCTACTGCTCCTCTTTCTGATCACAGCCCCGCTTACAGCCGAGAGCATCTCGTTCTCCGGGAAAGAGAGCTCCCTCTCCCTCAAGGAAGGACAGAAGAAGGTCACACTCTCCGGCGGCGCAACAGTAGCGACGGGGTCGATAACGATTGAAAGCGACTCGATGACGCTCACAGGAGACGACTGGCGCTATGTGGAATGCACGGGCTCTGTCGTCATCAGGGACAGCGAGAAAGGGCTTGAGATAAGAACAGGCGGTCTCTGGTATGACAGGGAGGCTGAGGTCATACTCATTTCGTCGTGGTTCGAAATCGACGATACAAGCCAGGATCTCTATGCCACTGCCGGAAGCCTCAGATACTCGATGAAGGACGAGAAGCTGGAGCTGGGAATGCAGGTGACACTCATGAGGATAAGCGACGGCTCAGTCATGACATGCTCGAGTGAAGCGCTCTCCTACGACAGGATGAATGAATATGTCTACCTCAGGGGAAAGAGCAAGGTGCTCTGGAAGGGGGACAACTACGAGGCTGACATAATATCGGTCGACCTCAGGAACGACGAAATCACCCTTGCGGGAAGAATAAGAGGCACTATCAATGGCTGACACCCTCACAGTAGAACATCTTTCCAAATACTACGGCAGGAAGCATGTCGTTAAGGATATCTCATTCTCGATGGAAAGCGGTGACATAACGGGACTGCTCGGGCCCAACGGTGCCGGAAAGACGACATCCTTCTACATGATAGTCGGCTTCATAAAATCCAACGGCGGCACGATATCGATAAACGGCGAGGACATAACCTCACTTGCAATGCACGAAAGAAGCAGGATGGGGCTGGCGTACCTGCCGCAGGAACCCAGCATATTCCGTAAGCTCACCGTCGAGAAGAACATACGCCTGGTGCTCGAGGCACAGCGCTACCTTACAAAGAAGGAGAGAAAGGACAAGGAGGAGGAACTCCTTGCCGCATTCGGGATTGACAGGGTGAGAAAGCAGTACGGCTACACACTCTCCGGCGGAGAGAGACGACGCACCGAAATAGCACGCGCACTCGCAACCTCCCCCAAGTTCCTCCTTCTCGATGAACCCTTTGCAGGAATCGATCCGAAGGCTGTCTACGAGATCAAGCAGATCATCAAGCATCTCAGCGACAACGGAATCGGGATACTTCTTACAGACCACAACGTAAGGGACACGCTCGAGATAACGACGAAGGCACATATAATATCTGACGGAGAGATCCTTGTATCGGGAACAAGAAGGGAGGTTCTCGAGAACGACAGGGCGAGGGAGATCTACTTCGGACACGACTACGAGGAGTACTGATGACAGGTGTCGGGATAGCGGCGAATCTGAAGACCGAGCAGAGGCTGGACACTTCAATGATCCAGATGATCGATATGATCACAATGCCCTCTGCAGAGCTCAACGAGAAGATCAAGGAGGAGGCAGCCGTCAACCCCGCACTCGACGTCAGGGAGAACACATCATCATACGAAGCTCTTGCGGCAAAGGGCGGTTACTCCCGTACATTCTCCGACGAAGCGAACTCGAGGGCATACTCCGATGATGACGACGAGGCCTCCTCATGGTTCGAAAAGACAGTAAGCGAAAAGGAGGACCTCAAGGACCACCTTGTGAAGGAACTGGGCTGCCTCGATCTCACGAGCCCTGTCAGAGAGACTGCAGAGACTATAATCTCAGCACTCGACCCCGGCGGCTTCACAGGCCCGGAGCCGGAGACTCTCGTTCCGGAAAGACTTAAGAAATATGTTCCCGATGCACTCAAGGCTGTGCAGTCACTCGATCCGACAGGAGTCGGAGCAAAGGACTGGAAAGAAGCCCTGATGCTCCAGATAAGGGAAATCGAAAAGAACAAAGAGGAAAGACAGCGCTACCGGGATATAATCTACAAGGGACTGGACTATATAAAGAACGGAGAGGAGGACAAGCTTGCCCGGTGTCTCAGAATCGGGAGGGAGGACCTCGACGCAATGATTGCAGTTCTGAAAAGCCTCACCCCGTTCCCCGGCCTTAAGTATACATCCGCCTACACGCCATACATATTCCCCGAACTCTCGATTACAGTCGAGGACGGCGTGATTGTCATGCACACACTCTCCGGAGGCCTAGTCGACGTTGCAATAAACGAAGACTATATCGAACTGGGAGAAAAACTGAAGGACGCGGAAGGGACAAAGGAGAAAGAGGCGAAGAGATACATAAAACGTAATCTGACAAGTGCGGAAAACCTCATGAAGCTCCTCTCATACAGAAAGACGACAATCGAGAAGATGGGTCTTCTCCTCATTAAAAAACAGCGTGACTTCTTCCTGTACGGTCCCATGCACCTGAGTGCAATGACGATGACAAAGGCTGCAGAGGAGCTGGGAATAAGTGTCAGCACAGTATCGAAACTGGCACAGGAGAAATACATCCTGACACCCTGGGGAACCCTCCCCCTGAGGTTCTTCTTCTCCACTGAGGTCAAAAGCGGGAATGACGACGAAGTGTCGAAGACTGCCGTCATCTACAGAATAAAGGAGATCATCGAAGGCAACACAACAGGAAAGAAGCTCACCGACCAGAAGATATCGGACATGCTGGGAAAGGAAGGCCTTACGGTTGCGCGCCGCACAGTCAACAAGTACCGGAGAGAAATCGGAGAGTGATTGCGTCAACAGCTTCCGGATGATCAACAACCCACGGGACAAGTCCCGGGGTATGCAGCGGAAGTGAGCATACCCTTGTTGATTAGCCTCAGTGCTCTGCACTACGTTACGGGAGAATATATAGGTACCGATGGGTGTTGTCCTAG
>CAVACS010000028.1:0-21916 GCA_963587105.1 Anaerovoracaceae bacterium
CTTCCATGCCGTCCGTAGTACGCCAGAAATAGGATAAAGCAGTAGAATGAGTATAAATATTCCTCTTTATCCTCTCGCTCACCATATAGTTCTCAAAGAGAGCACCGCTGTCGTCACGCTGTGCTAGTGGTCTGAAATTCTTAATAATCGAATTTCTGATGCCGTTATCCCAGAAGTAGTACTTCTGCGCCTTCTTGAGTTCATTACGCTGATTGGTTGAGTACGACGTAAGCGGGAATATGATATAAGCATCGATTAAGAGTTCTATATATGCTTCCACCAGTGTTCTCGATACTCCCAGTAGTAGAGAAAGCTCATTTACCGATACTTCGCTTCCAATCTGCAGCGCCAGAGCTTTCAAAAGCTTCTCCAATACCTGCGGCTTACGTATGCCCTCGTATTGAAAAAGATCACGGTAGAGATAGCTCTCGCTTATAAGTGTTAGTAGCTCCTGCATCTCACCGGGGTGTGTTACAACCTCGGGGTAACTCCCGTAGATAAGTCTCAGCTCGAAATTCTTCTTCTCTTCAAGGTATCCGAAATGATCAGAGAGTTCCTTATAGGAGAGAGGAAATAGTTTGTACTCAAACTTCCTTCCCGTGAGTGTTTCTTCAGAGAGCGCCTTAAGCTTAAAGGAGGAAGAGCCGGTAATGATTACAAGAACATCGTCTCTGTTGTCCAAAAGGAGTTTCACACTCCGCGAAAGATTTGGTATCTTCTGTCCCTCATCGATGAATATGCTCTTACGGCTTCCTAGAATCTGTGTCCAGCGTGAGAGCGTCACCTTTTCAAAGACGGCCTTGTCGTCATCATCGTCTCCGGTAAGATATACTGGCTCCAGGCCTTCACTTTTTATGAGTTCTTTCACCAGCGTTGTCTTCCCAACCTGTCGCGGGCCATAGATCATGATAGCTTTGCCCTTGAAGAATTTTGCTCTTACTTCATCTTTCAGCGTTCTTTCAATCATGGTTTAATTATCTGTCAGAAATTCAAAAAGTCAATATTTTGCATTTATAAATGCAATAAAATCCCTATATTTTGCATTTATAAAAGCAGAAACTACTGAATAAGCCTCTTGTAACCACTTCAAACTTCTTCTTGTATTGCTCAATCTCCTATAGATATAGCAATGCTGTTGACTTAAGCGTCGCCGATTAGAGTAGAGCATTAAAGCCCTCTTTGAGTGACACAGTTAAAAAGCAATTCATATTCAGTTGGCTTCAACAATCTACAACAACCTCTGCCGTCTGAGCCTCCAGATCGGACTCCAGCTGTCATATTCTTCTTTCGCAGTCTTGAAACGGAAATCCTCAGGGCTGCGTACAGCTCTTTATTGAACTGAATCCGGACTCAGCATCTCCGTTTTCTGTAATTCCAGTCGTCATCGGAGTCTGCAGTCCATTTATTGACCAAAAAAGAAGGATGCCCGAATAAAGCACCCTTCTCTTCCTTTTCTCCGTTTCATATACGGTAGATTCTGTCTTCGCTTTTGCTGTCCTGTCTGAAGAAGACGGTGGTGAAGCCGGTCGTTGCGACGATTGTACTCTTCGTCGACTCCTCAAGTTTCCTCGAGATCTCCTCGACCTGGTCCTTGCTGTTCGAGAATCTCACCTTCACGAGTTCGTGACATGTGAGGGCATTGTCGAGAGCGGAGGCCACAGAAGGAGTGAATCCTTCCTTGCCGACGTAGACGACAGCATCGAGCTGCTGTGCATGAGAGCGAAGAAAGGCTCTCTGATAACTCTTTAATTCCATAGCCATATTCTAGTGGAGAGCCTCTCTTCTTTCAAGGACAAATCAGTCGAGCTTGTACTTTGCAGCAACGGCGAAGCGCTTGATCTTCTTCGTGCTCGTCATCTCGAGAGGTTCGTCCGTGACTGTCACCATCGTAATCTTCTTATACGGCTGGAGTTCCTTGTTAACCTCTGCGATTATCGATGTAATTGTATCCTCACTCTTCTTCTTGTCGCCGCTCTCTCTCAGCGTCTTTGATGGATATACTACAGCTCTGATTCCTTCAGCCTTGAGAGCCTTGTCTGTGATATAACCGATGATACAGATCTGCTCGATTTCATCGTAGAGCTGGAACTTGTCCTCGATCTCCTCGGGGAATACGTTCTTGCCGCCGTCGGTGACGATGATGGACTTAGCCCTTCCTGTGAGATAGAGATAGTTCTCGCTGTCGAGGTGTCCGACGTCTCCTGTGTTGATCCAGCCGTCCTTGTCGAGTATCTCGTCGGTAGCCTCCTGGTTCTTGTAATAGCCCTTCATGACCTGGGGTCCGCGGATGTATATGATACCGTTGCCTTCGCTGTCGGGATCGACGATCTTGCACTCAGTCATTGCGATGGTCTTACCGACGCTTTCAACCTTGAATGCATAGATGGGATTGAGGTGCGTGATCGGGCTTGTCTCCGTAAGTCCGTAGCCCTGCACGAAGTTTATACCGAGCTCGTTGAATCCCTTGAAGGTGGTGCTCGGAAGAGGTCCGCCGCCGCATATGCAGATTCTGTTCGTGTCAAGGGAGACCTTCTTGAGAAGGAAGGAGAACATCTTCTTTCCGCCCTGGAAGTTGAATGCCTTCTTCAGGAATCCCGACACTCCCATCATAGCCCTGATGAGGCCGTAGACGACGGGGCCCTTCTTCTTGACGCCGTTTATGATTCCGGCATAGAGCTTATTGAAGAGCATCGGAACGCCGAGGAACATCGTGACCTTGCCTTCCTTGAGCTCCCTCAGCATCTGCGAGACGACAAGCTTCTTTCCGAATACGACGGATGCTCCGACTCCGAATGCCTCCAGGAAGACTGCAAGCATCGTGTATGCATGGTGTATCGGAAGGATTGCATAGAAGACATCTGTTTCATAGATGTTCATGCAGCTCTGTGCAATGTAGATATCTGAACAGAGGTTCTTGTGTGTGAGCATGACTCCCTTCGGAGTTCCTGTGGTACCGGATGTAAAGAGGATTGCTGCAACATCCTCCTCCACGGGGTCGTAGCCTTCCTTTTCCTCGCACTCTACTGTCATGACATCCTGCCACTGGGTTCCGCTCTCGAGACAGCCGTA
This sequence comes from Anaerovoracaceae bacterium, assembly GCA_963587105.1. Classification (GTDB taxonomy): domain Bacteria; phylum Spirochaetota; class Spirochaetia; order Sphaerochaetales; family Sphaerochaetaceae; genus Ornithospirochaeta. The sequence continues at coordinate 3,070 of CAVACS010000028.1, forward strand.
GCCCTTCATATCGAGGGAGGATGCAACACGGCTCATCCTGTCGCTGTCGGCGATAAGGACGACTGAGTCGGAGAACTTTGCAAGCTTGATGAAGTCTTCGTCGTGAAGCGAATTGTCAAGAGGTACAATCGTCCCTCCCATATAGAGGACGGCCATGTATGTGACAGCCCATGCGACGCTGTTCTTTCCGCTGACTATGACCTTGTCTCCCTTCCCCAGTCCCAGGGAGAGAAGCCACGAAGAGACCTTCTTCACCCTTACTGCGGCATCCTTATATGTAAGGCAGAGATATTTCGGTGCAAATTCAACCCAGCAGTTCCTCTCGGGAAAGAGTGTGGTGTTGAGGACGAAGAGCTCCTTGAGTGTCGGCCACTCCCCGTTGAAGTATTTTCCTCTGTATGGATCAAAACGATTCCAGGGTGTCAGATTGTCTTTGGTTCTCATTGTTGTTTCTCCTGTTTTCTACATTTTTTCGATTTTTGTAAAAAAAGTGAATTAGTTATATGCGTATGCGCATTAGTTATTTTCTGTACTATGTATAGTAGTATGAGATTACTATCACCAGGGAATAAGGCCGGACGATGTTCGAAAATGTACAGATAAGCGTCGTTTTTGTCAGAAAAGCTCTTTTTAAAGCCTCTTTAATAAATAAAGTACAATTTTAAGTAAAATGTATAAATAACTATTGCATAATTCCGTTATTTACACTTTTAATAAATGTGTAGTATTACTCTTTAGGCCTGTTCCCATCCTCAAGGCAGGAACAGGAAGGACGCTCCGGCGTCCTTTATTTTTGCATTTGCTCATTTTTTTATTGACAGCCCCCCCCTGCTCTTATTTTACCATTATTTTATCCAGGAGGAAAAAGATGAAAAAACTATTCATCATACTCATAGTCATCCTATCGGTTTCACTCATACTCGTATCATGCAGCGAGAAGCCGGACAACAGCGGTGCGGCAGGAGATCAAGATGGAAAATTCCCGGCGGTATTCAACAACAGGACGTTCAAGCTTGAAAGGGATACAACGGCGAGGGATGCATCTACAGATAATATCGACTACTTCTATATCTCGACAGAGGACAGCAGCCTCTATGTCGACCTGCATGTAAATAGTTACACCGAAGGCGAAACCTATAACGAAGCACAGTTTCTTTCCTCTTCAACAGAAGTGGTTGTGACGGTCAGCGATAACAGCTGTACAGCTAGAGCTGGCGATACGACTTACACCTTCACCCGTGGAACAGACGATTCTGTCGATATAGTCATCAATGGAGCAAAAAACAATGTCATCAACGGAACATTTACGACGTCTGTTGCAGAGACAGCTGCAAACTGGCCTATCAGATTCGAAAAATATGAGGATGTATCAAAGGCCTATACCGCAGTAAGGTTCCTCTTCACTCCTGTCGGAGTCTATTATGTAATGGCCACAAATAAATCATACGAGAATACCGAAGAATGGGATTGGGTCGGCATCAAGGACTACCATCTCTTCCTTCTCAAGAATATCGAGGTGACAGATGACGGCTTTGTGTGCAGGATGTTGGGTTACGGCAGTTCCGTCACACGTACACTGACATTCACGAAAGCCGGGGAAGGATATACTCTTACCATAAAAGACACCGCCGAACATGGGGATGATTTTACTTTCAATCTTACAAAGGCTGACTTCGACCCGGCATTCATGTTTACACCCGCGATACAAATGTATGACAGCTTTCCCGAGGAGTAATCGATATTCCTCCCTCATGATTTCAGCCCCACTCCGGGGCTGATTCTCATTTATCCCTGTAGAGTCTGATGACTTCGAAGCGCTTGATCTTCTTCGTGCTCGTCATCGGGAGGGGTTCGTCGACGACGCTCGTCATCGTTATCTTCTTGTAGGACTGGAGATCCCTGTTCACGGTCTCTACTATCTCCTCCATGTGCTTTGCAGTCTCTTCAAGACTGTGGTCCTTGAGCCATTTCATCGAAGGATGGATTATTATCCTTATTCCTTCGCTCTTGAGCTCCCTGTTTATAACGTAGGGGATGACGCAGCACTGCTCGATCTCATCGTAGAGCTGTAACTTGTCCTCGATCTCCTCGGGAAAGACGTTCTTGCCGCCCTCGGTGACGATGATGTTCTTCGCCCTTCCTGTGAGGAACAGAAAGCCGTTTTCGCCGATGTGTCCCACGTCGCCTGTGTTAAGCCAGCCGTCGCTGTCGAGGACCTCGTCTGTAGCCTCCCTGTTCTTGTAGTAGCCCTGCATGACCTGCTTAGCCTTCACGTAGATAAGGCCGTTCCCGTCCTCGTCTGGAGATACTATCTTCTCCTCGACTCCCGGAAGCGGGATTCCCACAGAGTCCTCGTTATATACCTCGACAGGGTTGAGGTTGACAATCGGGCTCGTCTCTGTCAGTCCGTAGCCCTGGACGAAATCCAGTCCGAGTTCGTTGAACTTCCTGAATGTCGAGGAAGGAAGGGGCCCGCCGCCGCATATGCATATTCTCATCCTGTCGAGGGAGACCTTCTCGAGCAGCAGGTGCGAGAAGAGCTTCTTTCCTATGTTGATTCTGAATACCTTCTTCACAAAGCCCGAGAATCCCATCAGGAAGTGCACAAGAGCCGCCTTGAAGGGCCCCTGTTTATCGACTCCGGCCATTATGCCGGCAAGAAGCTTGTTAAAGAGCATGGGGACAGCAAGGAACATGGTGACATGGCCCTCCTTAAGCTCCTTAAGCATGATAGGCGTGATGAGCTTCTTTCCGAATACGCAGCAGGCCCCGCTCGATATCGTCTCGAGGAAGACCGCACTCATCGTGTATGCATGATGGAGCGGAAGGATTGCGTAGAACACGTCAGTCGGGAGGACGTCGATAAGGCGCTGTGCCTCGAGTGTCGAGCTCATTAGATTTGTGTGTGAGAGCATGACACCCTTTGGAGTACCGGTGGTACCGGAGGTGAAGAGCATCGCAGCTGTTTCATCACACTTTACATCTGGTAGTTCACACTCCTCACCTTCGAGGTCGAAGACGAAGGGATGTCTTCCGGACGATTCGAGAGAGTAGCGGTTTTTTATGAATTCATTATCGGGATCCACTTCGTCGATCTTCTCGTCGTCCATGAAAATGGTATCGACATCGCCGAAACGGAGGATTCTTGTCATCTCTTCCGGGTGGAGGGCATAGTCGAGAGGGACGATTACGGCGCCGGCGAAGGAGATGGCAAGGTACGTAACTGCCCATTCGGGGCTGTTCTTTCCGCTGACACAAACGTGGTCGCCCTTCTTCACTCCGCCTGAGACGAGAAAGTATGCAAGCTTTCTTATTTTCCCGAGGGTCTCGGTATAGTTATAGGAGACTGCTTCCGGAACTATCGTCTTGAAGCACTCGTTATCGGGAAAGCGTGATGCCGTGAGCTCGAAGGTTTCCCTGAGCGTCGGATATTCACCCTTGAACTCCTTTCCCCTGTGCTGCCACAGCCCGTCTACATCAGTCTTCCAGTACTTATCCTTGAATGACATGTTCCCTCCTGTTTATTCTGACAAAAAACATGCGTCTGTAAAATATAATGCAGTATTTTTGCCACTATAGTAGCTATTTGTCAACCACTAGGTAATTCATACCATACCATTTTTGGGCACAATTAACTACAATCTGCCCTATGCGTGCGGTAAATACTCAATTGGATGATTTTTTCTCCTCCTATGCTCCATCCCTCTCCTCGTCCCTCAGGGAGAACAGAATCGAGAGGATGAAGCTCCTTCTCGAAAGGATCGGGAATCCCGAGAAAAGGCTCAGGACCATCCACGTTGCCGGAAGCAAGGGAAAGGGGACGACGGCAACTGCCCTGAGCTACATCCTCTCCTCACTCGGGAAGAAGACGGGGCTTTTTCTCTCGCCGCACGTCTACGACATAAGAGAGCGCTTCACACTCTCCTCCGTCTTCTTCTCCGACGAAGAATACCTCTCTGCACTCGAAAAAATGAAGAGGCTCATAACGGGATTCACACTGCCGTCTTCACTCGGGGAGACACGTCCGACGACATTCGAGCTCTATACGGCCTACAGCTATCTTCTCTTTCTCGAAGCAGGATGCGAATGGGCCGTGATCGAGACAGGGCTCGGAGGAAGGCTCGATGCGACGAACACGCTTCAGCCTATGGCCTCTGTCATCACACGGATAGAACTTGAACACACCAGGATACTCGGAGACAGTCTCGAGAAGATCGCATCTGAAAAAGCGGGGATTATCAAGAAGGAGACTCCCGTCTTTGTTCTGGATCAGAAGAAGGAGGTTCTCGATGTATTCGGGGTGGCTGCGGCACGGCTGGGCTCTCCCCTCTTTGTATTCAATATGCCGGAAAACATCGAGGAGGAAAGCGGAGTATACCGCTACCTCGGTGCCGGAATACTCACATCCTGCAGCCTCAATGACATTCTCCTCTTAGATATCTTCTACGCCTTCTACATACTCTCCTCTCTCGGATTCGACGTATCCGGGAGGTATGACTTCACATCCCCCCTCTTCCATCTTCCCGGAAGATACGAAGTCCGTTCACTTGAGGGGCGGAGGATGATTCTCGACGGCGCACACACCCCCGTATCGGCGGCGATGCTCCGCTCAAGGCTCATACGAGACGGCGGGAGACAGCGTCTTCTCATATTCAGCACGGCAGAGGACAAGGACTACAGGGCAATCGGCAAGGAGCTTCTCCCCCTCTTTGAATCTCTCATAGTCACATCCACCGGGATGTGGAAGAAATCGAATCCGGAGAAAATCTACTCCGATTTCACCTTTCTCTTTCCCGATAAGAATATTATCCTTATTCATGATTTCAAAGCTGTGATCAGAAAGGCGCTTGAAGTGACCGAAGAAGGAGATACAATCGTTGCCGCAGGTTCATTCTACCTTCTTTCCGAACTCGACAGCGCTTTAAAGGAAGAAGGCTATGGCTGTTAACTGGAAGGAGCTCGAGCTCCTTTTATCTGAAATGCCCCTCGAGGGAAGTTTTATCCAGGATGTGACAGAGCACAGCTATCACGCCTTCACGCTATCTCTCTTCCATCCGGAGAAGAAGGCCTGGTACCTCTACTCCGAGACAGCGACAGCACACACGCGCGTATGCATGACGAACAGAATGCGGAAGAAGAGCCCCGTAATGCAGCGCTTCACACAGTATCTCAAGGCCCATGTAAGGGGTAAGAAGATAACCCGGGTAAGGCAGCTTCCATTTGACAGAGCCTTCATTCTCACACTCGAATCCCCGCTCGAGAAGTTATATCTCCTCTTCAGACTCTACTCCGGCCCCGGTGCCAATGTCATAGCCCTCGACGAAAATAACACGATTCTCGAGCTTCTGTTCAGACGCCCGAAGAGAGGCGAAGTCAGAGGCGGAGAGATAGTCATCGAAGAGAGGGAAAGCGAGGGGGAGCGGTGCTACTCTCTCCGCCCCTACTCCACATCCCTCTTCAACGAGACAGTCGACAGAGAGGAGGAGGATAAGGGCCGCGAGGAGAAGAAAAAGGAGTACAGAACTCTTCTTCTCGAGAAGAGAAACAGAGAAAGAGCTGCACTTGACGAGAGGGAGAGGAAGAACGAGGAGAAGATCAGCCACACGAGGGACTGGGAGGACGTGAAGCACCTGGCAGACCTCTTTGCTTCATCCATACATCTCTACAGGAAGGGAATGACAAGCATCACTCTCACCGACTGGGAGAAGGGAGAGGATATAACACTCGCCCTCTCCGAGAAGATGGACGGGAGGGGCAACCTCCAGAGGCTCTACGACGAATACCATAAGGAAAAGACCGTCTACTCACTCTCTCTTGAGGAAAAGGAAAAGCTCATACTGGATAGAAGAGCTCTCGAAGAAAAGTATTCTTCCCTCCTCGAGGATTCGACGCCTCTTGAAAAGCTCAAAAAAGAGCTTGACGGCGATCCCGGTACAGAGTCGAATACAAGGCCCGGGAAAGCCGGACTCTTTCTTAAAAGCGGCTCCTGGCAGATAATAGTCGGACGCAGCGCGAAGGAGAACGACCAGATTCTCAGAGAGAGCGCTAAGGGCAACGATCTCTGGATGCACACCCGTGACTGGGCAGGAGGCTACATCATAATCAAGGCACAGAAGGGAAAGACGTTCCCCCTCGAGGTGCTTCTCGACGGAGCCTATCTTGCCATCTTCTTCTCCAAGGCGAGAAAGAACAACAGGGCAGATCTCTACTACACCCCTGTCAAGAACCTCAGAAGAATAAAGGGTGCAAAGACGGGACTCATAATCCCGACGGGAGAGAAGAACCTCAATGTGGAACTCGATGAGAAGAGAGTGAGAAAACTTCTGGGAAACGAAGGAGAAGGAAATTGAGAATACGCTATCATGAAGGAATCTACTACCCGGCAGATAAGGACAAGCTGAAGAGCCTCATCACTCCGATAGAGAAAGGAGATGCTGCATCGGCACTCATCGTCCCCCATCAGGCCCTCTTTCTCTCCTCTCCTCTTCTGAAGAAGGCTTTCTCCCACTTCGGCTCTCCATCCTCAGTCGTCATACTCTCCCCCATTCATGCAGGGAGACTTGAAAGCGACAGCAATTTCTGCTTCTTCGAAGGGGAGGAGAACAGGGAGGAAGGAATTGTCGCACTCGGGGAGAAGAGTGCGGAATACTACGCCGAGGAGGAGGCGGGAGCCGAGATTCTTCTTCCGTTCATCCGCTCTCTCTCCCCTTCCGTTCCCGTATCGATCATATATACAGATATAAGAAACGCAAAGGAGAGCAGAGCTCTCTCCTCTTTCCTCTCCGAAAGGACTTCTCCCGATACTCTTTTCATAATCTCCACAAATCTCAGCTCACTCTGTTCTACAATCGAAGAGTGCGGAGAATGGATGGAAAGAGCCGTAGAAGCGCTCGTGAGCGGAGAGAACATCCTCGACTGCGGCAACAGGAACAGAGTACATATCTGCGCACGCGGTGCCGTCGACAGCATAAACCGCATAGTCGGCGGAGAGTGGATTCTTGAGGATAAGAAGGACGGAGAGACTACGGCACATGCCGTCCTCTGGAAGAGAAAATGAGTATAACAAAGACTATCAGGCTGGGAGAGACGGAATACACAGCCCTCAGATTCGGAAACGAGAACTATGAAATGCCTCCTCGTGTCATGCAGAACACACGCGAATGCGGCCTTCTGATAACAGATGATGAAATAAAGGAGTTTCCCTGGTACGGTGTCACGAAGGACAGGGAGGGACAGTACATACTGCTTCCGCTTTCGGAGTATGAGGATATATCGACAATAGCAACTGTACACAGGGATGAAGCACTCACTCTTGTGAGAAAGATTGCGCTGGGCCTCAATAATGCTCCTAAGGGATTTTCGGATCTTCTCACAGGAATCTTTCCGCTCTACAGAATATATATAGAGAAGGGACACAACATCGTCCTCCTTCCCCCCGATGCGGGATCCATACTTACGCTCTCTCGTTCCCCCGAGGAGACCGACAGGGACGTCAGGGCCCTCATCAAGAGTGATATCGAGCCGGGCTTCACGCTCGTTAGCGAGATGGTGCAGCTGCTCTACTACGCACTCTCCGGTCGTTTTCCTTACGAAAGCGAATCTGTGAGAGGCTCCGGCTACAAGCCCTACCCTCTCTCCCTCTACGGCTTCGAGAGCGAACTTTCCGCCTTCATCATGAAGACGCTCACTCTCAGCGAAAAGGAGATGAGGAAGGTATGTCTCAACAATAGCGCGGAAAAGACCCTGGGGTGGATGCTGAAGGAAACGGGAGAGTACAGCTGGAACGAGAAGAAGAGAAGTAGCAAGGAACTCCTCCGAGAGAGGGAAAAAGCCGAGAAGGAGAATGCATTCGCTGCACTTGAGGAGCGGAAGAAGAAGAGCTCGAAGCGCCGTAGAATACTACGTGAAAAAGGAGGAGCGGCACTCATCATCACACTTGTCGCCGCCGCAGTTCTCTTCTTTATAGGTAACTACCTCTACAACCAGTTCAGAGCACCTCTCACGAAGGACCTCGATCCAGTCGGGATCATAGAGTACACGATAGAGAAGCAGAACGAGCTCGATGCCTCGGCAATAAACGAGGGCTTCAAGGGTGAGAGTGCCCAGTACATGGAGGTTACCTCCCTCTACGTCTCGTCGCGGACTACTCTCGCCTACAGCCAGAAGAATACGATTATCAACATAAACGACTGGCTCGAGGGAGATGAGGATTCAATAGACAGCGAATGCACAATCTACGGCGTAATAATCGAAAGCATAGAAGAGAGCTCAGATAATACCTACCGGGCAGCGCTGAAGTACTACACACCCTACCCGATGTATGACGAAGACGATGAGGAAAATCCCGAAAGGGAGAATAAAGCGAGGATCTTCGAGTATCTTATCGAGGAGACATTCGTATTCGAATGGAATAGAAGAGGCTGGTGGCAGTGTACATCCTCGTCATTCGGTGACGGAACTCTCCTCTCCGTTATGTATATCCCCTATACCGCGACAGGCGAGGTAGCATCTGATTGACTCTGCCTCATCGGGGTGGAACCACTTCACGCCCTCAAAGGAGCGGAAGAAGGTCATCTGCCTCTTTGCATACCTTACGGAGTTATGTATGACGGCCTCCTTGAGAAGGGAGAGTGAGTACTCCCCGCTCTCGAGGGCGTCGAACCACTCCCTGTAGCCAATGGCCTCCATCGAAGGCCAGCTCTTTTCGGCACCGCCTTCAAGAAGCGTCCGGATCTCCCCGGCGGCGCCTGAGGAGAACATTACCTCTACCCTCTCCCTGATTCTCGCTTCAAGCTCCGCCTTATCTCTCGCAAGTCCGATGAGAATGAAGTCGACATCGCTTCTGAGTCTGTCTGTAAGAAGGAAGGATGAGAGGGGACGCCCTGTCTGATAGTAGACTTCGAGTGCGCGTGTTATGCGGTAGACATCGCCTATGTTTATGCGCTTATATGAGGCGGGGTCGACACGGCCGAGTTCGGAGTACAGCCACACGGAGCCCTTCTCTTCAAGAAGCTTCTGAACCCTCTCCCTGATAGAGGAGTCTGCCCTGGGTGCGGAGTTTCTTTCATAGCAGAGCATCTTGAAATAGTATGCCGTCCCTCCCGTTATGAGGGGGATCATTCCCCGTCCGTTGATCTCTTTTATGAGAGAATCGGCATCAGAGCAGAAGTCCCCGGAAGTATACTCCTCCCGGGGATCCCTTATATCTACAAGATGATGTCTTATCTTTTTTCTGAGCTCTTCATCGGGCTTTGCCGAGGCTATGCTGAGACCGCGGTAGACCTGGATGGAATCGGCGTTGATGATCTCATAGCCTGACGAGAAGAGCGTCTCTGTAAGCTTTGTCTTCCCGACAGCCGTGGGCCCGAAGAGAACGACGGCCTTATTCCTGATTATTGTCCTTCTCTCCGCCTTTATAGGCAATCTCGTCGTTGAGAGCACGTTCGAGGACAACGGAGACGACCTTGTCGCCGTTCTTCTCGATTTCCTTTCTCATATCGGTTGCAGCGTAAATATTGGCTTCCTTGATGGCAACACATGTCATCTCATATACGTTGGTTTCTTTGTCAATCAGTTTACTAAGTGGAATACTCAAAGCCATATCTCCTTAAAAGAATACCTGTCTATAATAGAAAAAACACCCTTTTACTTCAAGCCTTTATTCTGACAGAGCGGACATATACCCACGAATACGGTCTGGTGCTGGGTCACGGCATAGCCTGTTGATTTCGCAACTTTATCGTTGAGGGAATCTGCATAGTCGATCGGAACATCCTCAACAGCACCGCAGATAGTGCAGTAGATATGAGGATGGGGGTCTGTTCTGAGATCATAGCGGTCGGCTCCGGGAACCGAGAGGTGGTTCACCTCCCCTATACGTGACAGCTCCTTGAGGTTGCGGTAGACAGTTCCCTTGCTCACCTTCCCGTCCTTCTTCCTTACATCGAGGTAGATGGCATCTGCTGTGGGATGGTCACAGTGCTCTCTTACAGTCTCAAGCACAAGACTCTTCTGCCTCGTATTCCTTCTCAAAATAGTATCTTCATTCCTAATCATACTCCGAATAAACCTCTTATTGATAACCGTTACTATATTTATATACTCTTTCTGCCAATTTCTTCAAGAATAATGTTCACAATTTCTTCAGGATTTCTGTCATCTGTATCTATGACAAGATCGGCAGCGTCCCCGGGGCGGGAATTGTCAATGCCGTAGACGATTCTGTATCTGTTGGAATCCTTCTCATCACGCCCTGTGGTCTCTCTCATCCTCTCCTCGAGGCTTCCGCCCTCCCTCATCTGGATCCTTTTCGCCCTCGTCAGGGCACTTGCCGTAAGATAGACCTTGAGATCAGCGTCCTTGAGCATCCATACGGCGAGGCGGGACGCGAGAATGCAGTTCTTCTCCTTCATCGCCATCTCGACCTGCCTGCGGTCGAGCTCGCGGTCGATCTCGTAGTCGTCCTCGGCCATACGGCAGAAGGTCCAGAAATCGACTCCCCTCTCCTCGGCCATCTGGCGGAAGGTGAAGTTTATGATGGGATAGCCCAGTTTCTTTGCCAGAAGCGTGGAAACTGTGGTGTTGCCGCACCCTGATTTACTCGATATCGCAATTCTCATTCTATGTTCCTCACCTGCTCTCTTATGTCCTCGAGGGCATCCTTCATCGTGACGACTGAGAGGTTTATCTCGACCATCTGACTCTTCGATGCCGTCGTATTGATCTCCCTGTTCATCTCCTGGCATAGAAAGTCCAGTTCCTTGCCAACACTTCCGGGGAGAGAGAGAAGCTCATAGTATCTTGCGATATGAACCTTGAGACGCGAGCACTCCTCGTTGATGGAATATTTGACAAGAAGGGCCGCTACTTCACTGAGAAATCTCGGATCGCCGGAGCCCTTCTCTCCGAGAAGCTCCTCATATTTTGTAAGAAGCACCGTCTTGAAATACTCCTCCATCTCAGCCTTCTTCGAGAGTATTATGTCAAGAGAATGCTCGAACTTCCGCCCCAGCTTCTCGAGATCCTTTCTCGTGCCCTCGCCCTCTCTCTTCTTCGCATTATCAAGCATCTTTAAAGCTTCTCCGAGTGCCATCTCGAGACCGTCCTTATATATGGAGCTGTCAGATGACGAGAGAGGAGTAACTATACCCTCGATAGAGGCGTAGTCGAAGACGGAGGGTTTACTTCCCTCAGTATAGCATGCGATCTCCTCGAAGGCCTTCTTGTACTCGAGAAGAAGAGAGGTGTCTACCGAAAGCTCCTCACGGCTTCTGAGTGTCCTCAGGCGTACCGACACATCGAGGTGGCCCCTTGCCGCAACCTTTTTTATCTCGCTGTCGATATACTCCTCGAATGACGAGAGCAGAGGGTTTATGTTGTGTGATATATCCAGATAACGGTTATTGTATGATTTGATTTCAACATCGATTATGAAATCGGGAGAGCGGTATTCACCCGTCCCGTAGCCTGTCATTGAGAGCACTATGATTCTCCTTCCGTACTGTCTATTGTAACGCTTTCCCGCCCGAGAGCATCAATAATCGTAGAGATTATGCTCTCCGCATCCTCCGCTGTGGAAGCGATGGCGACCCCTGTGAGGTTCTTCGGAACAAGACCGTAGACTATTCTGTCGGCCTCTTTCTTGAGATTACGGATATGCTCGTCGTCCCCGTCGCCGCATATTATAAGGTAATATGCAGATCCCAGTTCCTTCATCCACTCTCTCGGAGAGAGCATGAGATTGAGTCCGGGATGGAGGACGACAACCTTTCCCTTTATCTTTGTCACAGATGCCTTGAGGGAGGAGAGCGTCCAGATGGAGAGCACCTCTCCCTTTGATAAAGAAAAAGAGGGTGCACGGAAACGCACCCTCATCTCTTCCTTCAATCCGGGATCGACCCGTTTAGAAAAGAACGCCATGATTTACTTTGAGAGCTTAGCGTTGCACTCTTTACAAATCTTGACCTTAGAGCCATCGATTTCCTTCTCATAAAGGCACTTGACAGCAGTTCTCTTGCAGACGGGGCACTCACCTCTTCCGTTGTTGAACTGATCTCTGATGCCGCTTCCTCTATGTGCTTTGGACATGTCTTTCTCCTTAAATGTTAATTAACTGTGTTAGAATAGACGAAAGAGGTGTGAGCGTCAAGCATGCATAATGCTCTATCGCCCATATCGGATACAAGAAGAACAGAGCAGCATGAAGCCGTCTTCAGGCCGGATTACATACCCGGGTGCCGGACGCAATCAGATTACAGAGCAGAGTATATTCAATCCGGACCGGGGCAGAGAGGAGATCTAGCTCTCCTCTCCCCTTTCACTGCCTCCTCTTTTATCTTCATGCAAAAAACACCACGCGGGGATGGAACAAGGTTGACCACACCCCATCTCTCAATTAAATTTAGAGGAAAGTATGAAAAGGAGCATTTCTGAATGCACAACAAAAAGAGTTTTCTTCTATTTTTCGTTTTGATCCTCGCACTCGCACTTCCCCTTACCGCATCAGGTGCCAAGGAAGTCATCCTGAGTGAATACGGACTCGCGGCGTCCCCGTCAGTCCCGTCATATGCCTCAGTCGACAAGACAGACATCGACAAATCCTTCAGCTATGCCTACGGCTATATGATCACCTCCTCTCTCAAGGGAGAAGGCGTCTCATTCAACGGCGGCTACTGGCTGAGAGGTATCCAGGACGGTCTGGACTACTTCACTGCAACCCCGCTTATCTCGACTGATGATATGAACACCATCGTCTCCGACTACATCACGAACTACTACAGTGCAGGGCTTACAGGAGAGGTCGGCGCAATGCTCAGCTCTGATGAGATAAGCGCACTCGAGGCTCCCGGAGAGGACGACATCCTCTCCCGCTTCTCGTACTGTTACGGCTTCATGTATTCGGTCCAGCTCTACTGGATGAGCGGTTACGATATCGAGAAGGGAACATTCCAGCAGGGAGCTGCCGAGGCTCTCTATCTCGACGAGCCTGTTACTATGACAGAAGACGAGATGACAGCTGCCGTCAACGCATATGCCGAGAAGCTCAATGCCGAGTATGATGCATACGTGGAGCAGATCACATCTGACAACCTCACCGCTGCCGAGGAGTTCCTCGAGCAGAACAAGGACAACGAGGGTGTCACGGTTCTTCCTTCAGGCAACCTCATGGAGATCGTCAGTGAAGACGAGGAGCTCGGCGCAACACCGACAGAATCCGACACGGTACTTGTCGACTACAACCTCTATCTCCTCGACGGAACAGAGGTCGACAGCGGAAACGACGTCTACTTCTCTCTCTCTTCCCTTATCCCGGGCTTCGTGGAAGCATGCACGAACATGAAGGTCGGCCAGGAATGCTACGTCTACATCCACCCCGACTACGGCTACGGCGAGAGCGGCACAAGCAATATCGAGCCCAACTCGCTTCTGGTCTTCCGCATCTACCTCAAGGGAATCGGAGAAGCAGCTGAAACAACAGCAGAATAAGCTTCAACAAACGGAAAAGGAGGTACGGCCCGCGGCCTGCCTCTTTTTTCATGCCGGATAATTAACAAACAAGGAGGAATTAACTAGAATGCTGAATACGGAGAATATTATGGCAAAGGCTAAAAAATCAAAGTTCTTATCTGAATTCAAGACATTCGTCATGCGCGGCAACGTACTCGATATGGCTGTCGGTATTGTTGTCGGCGGTGCTTTCACATCAATTGTCACATCTGTCGTCCAGGATATAATCAACCCGGTAATCGGTCTCCTGATCGGCAGAATCGACTTTGCAGAGCTCAAGGTCGTCCTTAAGCCTGCAACGGAGACGGCGAGCGAAGTCGCAATCCGCTACGGCGTGCTCCTCCAGACGATCATACAGTTCCTGCTCACTGCTCTCGTCCTCTTTTTAATCATCAGGGCTGCAAACAGGATGAAGGAGGCAAGAAACGCAGAGGAGAAGGCTGCCCAGGCAAAGGCGGAAGCAGAAGCAAAGGCGGCAGAAGAAAAGAAGAAGGCCGAAGAAGCTGCAGCCGCGGCAGAGGCCGAAGTCAAGGTTTCGGAAGAGGTACTTCTTCTGAGAGACATCAAGGCTCTTCTCGAAAAGAAGAGCTGAGAAGAAAATTCTCATTACAGGGCGGGATAATACCCGCCCTCTTCTTTCAAACTACATTTGTTCTTCCTCCCCGCTGTGCTACAATCTGAAGAGGAGGCGCCATGAAGAGAATCATCATAATCCTTTCAGTATTACTGCTCTTCTCCTGCACAACGACGGCAGAGAAGAAAGCTGCCGTAATAAAAGACGCGGCAGTGATAACAGCAAAGACAGAAGATACTGCAGAAGAAAAGACTGCAGTGCCGGTACAGGTTGAAGAACCGGAAGAAGACGAGAATACGGAACCGGTCAGGACGCCGGAAAAAGAAGAGGAGCCTTCTGAAAAAAAGGAAGAGAAGACAGAAGCGGAGGAGGAGAAGAAGGAGCAGGTAACTGTGGAAAAAGAAGAAGAAGAGAGCGTTATTCCCCCTAGCGCAGAGGCAGTGCCTCAGGACGCAGCTGAAGAAGCTCTCCTTTCATATACGCCCATAGTCTATTCTGATACGGGTTCTGTCATAGCCGCATTCAGCTATGCCTTCGGCGTCAAGAACATGAGCGAACTTGTCCAGTCCGGAATTCCGTTTGTCACATCATACTTCGTGCGCGGCATGTATGATGCCTTTCTCGACATGGACAAGCCTGTCTGGGCGAGTCTCGGAACTCTTCAGAATGTAATTTCAGAGTTCTATGAAAAATACACAGCCGGGGTGGTCACGGCGGAGAACGGACCCCGGCCGGAGACAGTGGAGAGCCTCCTCTCCCTTGCCGATCCCGATGACGGGATGGAGCTCTTTTCATATGTCTACGGCTTCTCGGTCATAAGAGACCTCCTCGGGAGCCGCCGTGTCGATATCGAAATAACGGCTTATATGGCAGGAATGCTCGACGCACTCTACCTTCCCTCTCCTCCGCTCTCCGATGACGACATTGAAAGCGCACTGAACGCCTACATACTGTATCTTAACGAGGAATACTACAGAGAAGTGGCCGAAAAGGCAGAGGCGAACAAGGAAAAGGCGGAAGCATTCCTCGAGAAGAACAGAGAGGAGAACGATGTCACCGTTCTCGATAACGGCGTGCAGATTCTTCTTCTGGGCGCAGACGAAACACTCGGGGGCCGTCCCACACAGTACGACACTGTCATACTCGACTACAACGAATACATTCTCGACTACGAGACGGGAGAGCTCGAATACACCGATGCAGACTGTGGTGCCGAGATAAGCGTCATCTCACTTCCTCAGGGCTTCCAGAGTGCAGTGACGAGCATGCATGTAGGAGAGGCTGTCAGAGCCTTCATCCCGCCCGAACTCAGCGGCATGGCCGAAGGAGACGGCGACACAGTCGAACCCAACTCGCTCTTCGTCTACGATATAGCACTCCAGAAGATTCTATAGAAAAAACCTTACAGTCTTGAAAGCGACAGGAAGAGAGGAAGCGATTCCTCTCTTTATTTCCGCCCCTCCGTCATAGACGAGGAAGACACCCGGGGAGAGACGGAAGACGGAGCCGTCGACAGAGACGATTTCGTCACCCTCGAGACATATCTCGAGAATAAGGTGTCCCTCCCTCCTCTCTCCGGGAAAGCCGCGGGAAGAGGAAAGGTGTGCAGATACATAATACGTAACATCCCCATCCCCTCCTGCGCTGTATTCGCCGCACTCGTCATCGTACGGCTTCGAGTGATCCATGATATCGATCACCCTGTCCATATGGGGAATGACGGATGTATAGTTTTCAAGCTTGTCCAGAATATCGTATAAAAGCATGCTCACCTCATGAACTGGTTCTCTTTGAGAATCGTGAAGACACAGCCGAACGTGGCACTGACAGTAAGCGAATAATCATTACCATTCCATAGCGACGATATACCCTTATCGATGTCGATATCCTTCCTCAGCGATGCCTCGATTCTGAAATACTGGGCATCATAGCGCCCCATGAGGGCAAGGGCTAGAGAAAGGGAATGTTCATCGATGAGGCTGTTGTCTCTTTCTATCACTCTCGCTCCCTTCGGTATTACATCCTTTGAGAGTGTATATCTGTTCCAGTTGTACTTCACGCTCCCGCCTACGGAGAAATACTTCTCGCTGTCAGCGAGATGGATATATGTAAGTCCTCCCGAAAGAAGAAGAACATCATCCGAACCGTAGCGGTAATAGTCATCACGCTGCTTTGCAGAATAATTATATGTTGAGAGTCCCGTATTCATCCCCGTCACAAAGCCGTAACCGGCACTGAAGGTGACTCCGAGAGGAAAATCCGTATAGGGAATGACTGTGACCTCAACTTTCGGGATAAGGAACGAGAGGTATTTGAAGCTGCGTGAAGAGGAGTAATAACGCGGGTTTTCCCGGATGGAAAGAAGCATATTCTCTTCCGGGTATACCCTTCCCCATTCGGTGCCCCCTCCGAAGAAGAACTGGGGACGCGCGGAAAGCGTAAGGACGGAAAAAAGAAGCAATATGATCAGGAATGTCTTTTTCTTCATCTCTTTCTATCTCCTCCGAATCTGTATCCGGCGCCTATCCGGGCACGGAAGAGAAGTGTCGAATAGCCGCTCTCGAACCATGCCTTTCCGGACGACGGCGTGAACTTTATAAGGCCGTTCGTAAGGCTGAGCCCTCCCGTGATGAAAATGGAATCAGTGAAGAAGAAATCAACCATGCTCTCCACAGTAAGTCCCATTATTACACCTTCCCTGAAATAGTCCAGGCTCAATACCGCCGCTCTGAGGGCAAGGGATGCATCAACGTAAGGAGACGGCGTACATCTGAATGAGATACCGGCAGAGGCCATCAGAAAGCCCATCCTATCCGCTATATCAGATCCGACGAAATCCTTATAGCGCTTCGAGATGAGGGGGTACGAAGCATAGAGCGCCGTGCTGAAGCCCCACTTTGCACTTCCGTCGTTTCTGAAGAGGTCTGCCGAAATGTCAGCGCCGAGTGCAAAATGGAGGCTGCCGTTCTTTGCAGGATAGGAATAGACCTTCTCGCTTACAAAGGTCGGAGAGACGGTACCCCTGAGGTACGAGGCTATACGCCCGGACTCGGGAACGACAGCAGAAAAGAGCGAAGCTGCAACAGACAGAACAATTATAACGAAGACTAATCTCTTTCTCATACTCCGAGCCTCACTCCGAATGAATATCTGAAACCTTTATCCTTTTCATAGACAGATGCATAGACAAGGCCGCACTCAGCATAGAGATAGAGGGTGTCGAAAAGATCCGCCTCCGCCTTCAATGAGATGCTTCCGCTGAACTGACTTATACTGCCCTCCCCGTTTGCAACGGCTCCGAATGCGTATGCAATATCACATGTGAGAGAAAGTGTCGGATAGAGGTCCTCGAGAATCTGCGGACCTCTGAAGACAAGGGAAGTCGTGTTGCCGGCGAGGAACATCGAATTGGCGCTGTGGCTTCCCCACACACTTCTCTCGAGTGCGTACTGCGGTATTGCCTTTCCGGTTATGAACCTTACATCGAACTCTGTCTCGAGAACAAGCGTGAACATCTTGAGCACATCGCTCGACGTCGAGAGCGAAAACTGATTCACGTTCAGGAGCGTGAACGCCGCTCCTGCCGATGCATTGACGGAGAGGTATGACGATCCCCCGTCATCATGGAGAGGGAACCATGAGGGCATATAGCGCAGAAAAAGCTCAGCGCAGAGGCCGTCCTTCGTCATCCTCGTCTCTTCGGTGTAGTTGTACCTGACTCCTGCTCTCATTCCGGTGTGGGAGAGCTGTCTGTACCCTGTCAGAGAGTCGGGACTGAATTCGGGAACGCCGCTGTAGGAGGTAAAACGCTCCTTACGCTTTCCTTCCTCTACTTTTGTAAACGTAGCCTCCTCTCCGTCTCCGTTTAGCCACCCCAGCCTTTCATAGGCATTCTCATAGTCGCCCTCGAGGGAAAATACAAGAGAGAGCATCGGAGAAGTAAGATAGTCGACGTTTATAAGTCCCAGTTCGTAGTCAAGCGTGAAGTAGATATACTGCACCTGATAGAAGCGGGCACTCCCGGTACTGAAAAGAGAAGATGTCTCCTTTATATGCTCACCGGTCTCCGGATTCTGGATAAGAAGTCTGTGCCTCAGTCCTGCGTCGAAGGAGAGCGTCAGCGATGATGATATCTCATCAAAATAATCTGGAAGCGGTGCCTCATAGCTGAAAACGCCGCTTACGGGATAGAAGCCGCCGGAAAACCTGAGGTCACCCTGTGTCGACATGACCGATGATTTGAACGATACGGCGGAAAGCGTGAAGAGTGTGAAGACCATGACTGCAGAGAGAATTATCCTTTTCATTCCACACCTCCTAGAGACTGAACGACATGCTCACTTCGCCGCTTCCGTATAAACCGTCAGGCGAAGAATATCCACCCGCCGTATTCCATGTAAGGTAATAGTTGAACGTCAGGAAACCGAATACCGTCAGATTGAATGAAGCCGAGAGCGTCGAAACATATGCCATTCCCCTGCTCTTTCCGCTCTTCTCGTTCTGGAAACCTCCGAAGTAAAGATAGTTGTTGTATGAAAGCGACATAGATGCCGCAGTTCCGCTGTCGAGCATCTGCGGCCCCGAGAAAGAAAGCGACACGCTGTCTGTAAGGCAGCCGCGAAGGCGGAAGGAATTGAGTTTGTTCTGCGGGACGATGCTGCCGAATGTATAAGAGAGACTGTTCGAATGCGATATGCTTATTCTGAGCCATCTCAGGGAGATCGACTGCTCCTCGTCCTTGAGGAGCATGCTCTGGGAGCATGATGC
>CAVACS010000029.1:0-21856 GCA_963587105.1 Anaerovoracaceae bacterium
AAACAAGTCGGAAACAGGTAATTAACATCACTGATGAGGTGAAAATATGGGGAATATGAAATGAATAAAAATTGAAAACAGCCTGGAAATAGAAAAGGAGAAGGAAGCAGTTACAGACAAGGAGTGGAATCGAGGTTTTTCTTGAAATGTTTTTTTTTCTTTTAGAATGTTACATAAA
Organism: Anaerovoracaceae bacterium; assembly: GCA_963587105.1. GTDB lineage: Bacteria > Spirochaetota > Spirochaetia > Sphaerochaetales > Sphaerochaetaceae > Ornithospirochaeta. Next base: position 179 of record CAVACS010000029.1, read on the forward strand.
TAACAAAAATTAGGACAACTCAAGATGAAGAAAACGCTGTTTCTGTTTGCGGCTATTATCGCGCTTATTCTGATCGGTTGTGACAACAATACTGCTCAACCGACAGTTAATCCGTCTCCCCTGGTTCCTGAAGACGTAAAGGGCGTTTCCATCACCTTTTCCAACGGACAGAGTGGCAGTGTGGATGCACATCTGTCTTGGATGGCCCCGGATGACGAGTTCATTTCGGCAATTGAGGTTTATTGCGATGAAAGTGAACCTGTCTTCGTAGAGAAAGGTATCACAGTGGTGACGATTACCGGACTCTCTCCAGGAAAGATCTACGACTTCACAATTAAGACGATGTATTCAAATGGAAACAGGAGTTCTGGAATCACAACAAGGAGCAGGGCGGAAAGGACCGTTGATAATCTTTCGATCGCCTCCGGAGACAAAAAAGCGAGTCTGAGCTGGACAAATCCGTCGTCCGGGAGTTTTTCGGGAACAATGGTAAGAGTCGGGAGCGGAGAGGAGAGCTTTGATATCATGCTCGATTCATCATATTCTTCATATACATTCTCGTCAGGAACCCACGGCATGGTATATTCCTTTACGGTTTATGCTGTCTACGATGAGGAAGAAGGAAGTGTGTACAGCGCCGGAGTGTCGGAGAGTGTGATCTATTTAGACTACAGTGCATTCGATAACCCTGTGATGATAATCACACTCCCGTACGGCATTGATGACATCACAACAAAGACATGGCTTCAAGACCAGGAGCTCGCTCTCGCCACATGCCGGATAATCGACAACAATGACAGTGAGAACAACAGCGTGTTCAGTCTCGATATCAAGGGAAGGGGAAACTCATCCTGGGGGATGCCGAAGAAGTCTTATTCTCTGAAACTCGAAAAGAAGAGCAACCTCTTCGGTGTCGCTTCCGGCAAGCATAAGCATTATGCCCTCATAGCCAACTATGCCGACAAGACTCTCGTCCGCAACAAGCTTGCATACTACATGGGAACAGATATCTTCACGCATATGGACTGGAACCCCCATACAAAGGAAGTCAATCTAATCGTCAACGGCAGGTATTACGGACTTTATATGCTGACCGAACGCATCAAGATAAATAAGAGCCTTGTGAATATCACCGACATCAGCAAAGATGACGGCGGCGGCTGGATAGTGGAGGTCGATGAACGCGAGGATGAAATCCATACATGGTGGACATCCCATAATTCGGCGTTTTCCCTCAAGGATCCCGATGACTGGGATGGCTGGGAAAAGATCAAGGATTATATTGACTCCGTCGAGAGTATTCTCTACGGAGATGACTTCGAGGACAGCGAGTCCGGATGGAGGAAATACCTTGATGAGGATTCCTTCATCGACTGGTACATTGTCAATGAGGTGGCAAAGAATGTCGATGCCGCCTGGTATACTTCGGTATATATGTACTACAACCCGGATGACGGGAAGATCCACATGGGGCCCCTATGGGATTTCGACATAGGGTTCGGCAACATAGACTATAACGGCTGTGATTCCACTGACGGCTTCTGGATAAAGAACAGAGGCTGGTATATCAGGCTTTTCGAGGACAGCGGGTTCGTAACTGCCGTCAAGAACCGGTGGAATGAGAAGAAGAGCGAACTGAAAGGTCTCATCACGGATTCAGGTAAAATAGAGGCTATGGCGGACAGTATTGAGAAGGATGCTCTTGTCAACTTCACCAGGTTCCCGATACTCGGTATATATGTTTGGCCCAACGCGGCAGGTTACGAAGACAGGATAACCTACCAGAGCGAAATCGACTATCTCAAAGAGTGGCTTGGCGCCAGAATCGAATGGCTTGATGAGAGCATCAACGCACTGTAGGGGAAAAAGGCCTGTCTAGGGACTCGTTCGGTTGTTCCCATATCACGGCTATTCTGGAGAAAAGGATCGACAATTAACGGTAATTCATATAGTTTATGAGGTAATTGTTATGATGGGATTTCAAGTTCATTTTGTCATTGTGCAAAGAGTGTATGAGAGTTGAAATCTTCCAGAAATGGAGGGGGACAATGGAAAAAGGTATCAGATTACGATATATAGACATAGCAAAGGGCATATCGATTATATGCATAATCCTGGGACACCTCGGAGTGGCCGAGATAAACAGAGTTGTATTCACCTTTCATGTTCCGATATTCTTTCTCATAACGGGATACTTTGTAAGTTCGAAGAGAACTGTCAGACAGTTCATAAAGGTTAAATTCAGAACGCTTATTGTTCCATATGCTATCACATGTCTTGGAATAATTATCCTGGGAACCTTTAAGGGATGGCTGAAAGGTGACATGGTAAACGAGCTTGAAAAATGGGTATATGCATCGCTCTATGGAGCCGGTGACTCATACAGTGAGCCGTTCTGGATTCCATCAATCGGTGCCCTATGGTTTCTTCTTGCAACATTCTGGGCAAGTGTATTCCTGAGGATTTTATTGGAATTTAACAAGTTTGTGAGGGGAGTGGCAGTTCTCGTCTTGTTTTCACTGGGATACTGCTCAAGGGTAATCTGCTGGTTTCCGCTAAGTATACAGGCCGGAGCATGTGCTGTGTTATGGATGTATGTGGGATTCCTTGCAAAGGATGCCAGTGATGTCCTGGTCACCCTCAACAAGGAAACAAAATGCTTTGCACTGATTTCCTGTTTCTTAGTTTGGTTTTTCTTCATGAAGGATTTTGAGTCTTTCTGGCTTGTCCACTGTGATATTGGACGAGGTATTGTCGATATAGTCGGTTCACTATGTGCTTCAGTATGTGTTATCTGGATCTCGAGACTAATTGATATGCATATGGAACACATAGGTAGCTTCCTCTCTTATTTTGGCAGATACAGTCTGCTTGTCCTCTGTGTACACATTATCGAGCTGGATTTCTTCCCCTGGTATTCGATAGCGGATGTTCTTGTAGAACACGGTATGCCGGCTTCTTGTGAACTCGTATTTGTAATTTCTGCTAAGGTATTGGTAGACCTGCTCGCTGTTCTTATTCTGTCAAAAATGGTGTTTGTCAGAAAGATGTTCGGTCTGAAAGATTAACTGTAGTTATGTGCTGCCTTTAGATGGTATGGAGTTTTCTACCTCAAACAGGTTGTGCTCCCTTTCAGTATGAAGCTGCTGAAGTCCTCAATCATTTTGGGGAATTCGTTTGAAGTGCAATTTAGAGATAACATAAGAAAAAATCATAAATTATCAAGTTTGGTCATTATGTATATTCTTATGTTATTGCAATAATATAAGAAAATACTGTGTTATTTCTTATCTTAATTCTTCACTTTCTGCCGGAATGTTAGTTAATATAAGTCTGTGAGGATACATCAATATGGTTGAACAGGAACTGAAGGAACTTATTGAACAGATCATCAAAAGAGGCTGTGAGGAACAGACGACAGAAGTCAAGGCCGCACATAAGGGGTGTCCCGAAAAGCTTTACGATACGATTTCGTCGTTCTCCAACCAGAACAGCGGAGGAGTCTTCGTCTTCGGCCTCGACGAGAAAAAAGGATTTGCAAAGGTCGGGGTATATGATGCACAGGATCTGCAGAAGAAGGTTATGGAATACTGCGAACAGATGACGCCGGTTGTACGTCCTGTTTTTACGGTATGTGACGAGGACGGAAAACTCTTTGTTTCTGCCGAGATTCCGCCTGTTGATGTCGCCGACCGTCCGTGTTTCAAGACGGCAAGAGGAAGAATGCAGGGGTCATATATCCGGGTAGGTGATGCTGACAAGCCTATGACCGAGTATGAGGTTTACAGTTATGAAGCTTTCCGCAGGAAATACCGCAGCGATCTGAGAGAGGTCGATGATGCGGTGCTTTCATCTCTCGATACGGCAAAGGTGGAAGCCTACCTTGCTCTGAAACTCACAGAAAGGCCGAATCTGGCGCTCATTAAGAAAGAACAGCTCTATGAAATGACGGGGATCACGCACTCGGGGAAGATCACGATGATGAGTCTTCTTCTCTTCGGTATCTACCCGCAGGCATTCTTTCCCCAGCTGAGTGTAATAGCAACAGTAGTCCCCGGAAAGGAAATGGGGATTCTTGATAAAGAAGGAACCCGCTTTCTTGATTCGAAGCGTATAGAAGGAACGCTTTGTGAGATGCTTGATGGTGCTTTGTCATTTGTACGTGCCAATATGAGGACGACAACGAGAATAAACCCGGAAACGGGTGAAAGGACAGACTGCCCCCAGTACCCGGTGGCGGCAGTAAGAGAGGCTGTACTCAATGCACTTGTCCACAGGGATTACAGCATACATACAGAGGGTATGCCGATACAGCTTGTGATGTATGAGGACAGGATTGAGATTACGAATCCCGGCGGCCTCTACGGACGACTGACAGTTGATCAGCTCGGACATGTGCAAGGTGATACCCGTAATCCGTCGATTGTCACTGCAATGGAAACAATCGGCAGAACAGAGAACCGATATTCCGGTATACCGACAATAAGATATGCCATGGAACGGCTTTCACTTCCCGATCCTGTCTTTCTCGATATACACGGCTCGTTCAGAGTGACACTTTACAATAGAAGTGCGGAAAACGTTGCACCGGATAAAGTGGATAGAAGATATGAGGAAGAAGCCGGGGACGAGAAGAATCTTGTCGAATTCTGCCTCACTCCGAGAAGCCGAAGCGAGATAGCCGCTTACATAGGAATACCGTCTGTGCAGTATGCATTGAGACGTTATCTTGAGCCTCTTGTGAATGCGGGCAGGATATTGATGACAAATCCGGGAACACCCCGTTCGAGAAAGCAGAAGTACGTGACGGCAACCTGATCTGAGCTTTTCAGATTCTTGAGCTGCCCGCATCTGACATTGCTTTACGAATACCCCGGAAAGATATCATCAGAGTGCTTAAGAAAACCTGCTCCGGTGTTTGAAGCAGGTGATGCTGCATCCTTTGATCAGGCGTTGTCCGGGGTGGGTTTGATTCGGGTTCTGTAGACGTACACATAGAGGCCGATTGAGACCATAAGGCCGAAGACTTCAGCAAAGGGGAAGGCCCACCACACACCCAGGAGGCCTCCCGGACGACTGAAGATGTAGGCTGCGGGGATGAGGACGAAGAGCTGTCTGAGTACGGCTGTGATCATGGTGCCCAGTCCGAAGCCTGTTGCCTGGAAGGATGACGAGAGTCCGATGGATATTGTGGCAGGGGTGAAGCAGATTGATATGATCCTCAGCGCCGGCTCTCCTATCCTGTACATCTCCCCCGTTGCACTGAAGAGGGAGAGGAGAGTGTGCGGAAGAAGCTGGAAGACTATTGTTCCTGCCACCATGATGGTAAAGCTTATCACTGTTCCCTTCTTCGTCGTCTCGAGCATTCTCCTTCTCTTACCCGCACCGTAGTTGTAGGCGATGATGGGGATCATACCGCTCGAGAGGCCGAAGATCGGCATGAAGACGAAGGACTGAAGCTTGAAATAGACGGAGAAGACGGAGACGGCTGTCGTCGAGAATGCGATGAGAATGCCGTTGAGCGCACCCGTCATGACGGTGCTGATACTGTTGGTGACGATTGTCGGAGCACCGACAGAGTATATGCTCGTGACAAACTGCCTCTTCGGCTTCAGGTGATGACGCTTTATTCTGATGTACCTGTTCCTCGTCACAAGATATGTCGATACCACAAACGATACTACCTGCCCGATGACAGTTGCGATGGCGGCACCTGCGACTCCCATTCTGAATGTGAATATGAAGACAGGGTCGAGGATTATGTTTGTCACGGCTCCGCTGAGCTGGCTGAGCATGCTCGAGAAGCTGTCTCCCGTTCCCTGGAGGATTCTCTCGTTCATCAGTGTAAGAAACATGAAGAGGGAGAATACCATTACTATGACGGCATATTCATTCGAGAGATTCAAGAGTTCCTCGTCCTCGGTATAGAGAGAGAGGAAGGGCCTGGCCGCGGTAAGCCCCAGGATGGCGAAGACAATCCATGTAATAAAGGCAAGCGTGAGGCCGTTAGCTGCAACGTGTTCGGCAGTTTCTCTGTCTCCCGCTCCGAGCTTACGCGACATGAAGGACGCCATGCCGACTCCCGTTCCGACTCCGAAGGCGATAAGAAGGTTCTGCAATGGGAATGCGAGAGAGACTGCGGTGAGCGCAGTCTCCGAGAGCATTGCGACGAAGATCGAGTCGACGATGTTGTAGAGAGCCTGGACAAGCATGGAAACCATGAGCGGCAGAGATATCTTCACTATGAGCGAGGAGATCTTCTCCGTCCCCATTATATTCTCTTTTGTATCTGTGTTCTGCATAGCCTTTACAATAGGGACAATGTCTGAATGTTGCAATAGCGTGGTGGCGGTGGTCATTCCTCTGCCGCTGTCATAAACGACAATGCGGGAGAAAAAAACAATATTGCATCTGCTGCCCCGATTGAATTAACCTTTTCCCGAGGAGAAAAAGGTGAAAGTATGTAAATTCGGCGGCTCAAGCGTCGCTTCAGCAGATCAGATAAGAAAAGTGAAGACTATCCTCGATTCAGATAAGGAACGCACTGTCGTTGTTGTTTCGGCACCGGGAAAGAGGGTGAGCACGGACGAGAAGATTACGGACATGCTCTATAAGTGTGCCTCTCTCGTCTCTGCCGGGCACTCATGTGATGAGGCCTTTTCAAAAATCGAGTCCCGCTACCTCGAGATAGCACGCTCCCTCTCTCTCGATGAGAAGGAAATAAAAGCCGAACTTGAAAATGTAAAGGTTAACATAGAGAAGGGCATGGGTGCGGCATACGCTGCGTCCCGCGGCGAATACCTCTCGGCAAAGCTCATTGCCGCATATCTCGGATGGAACTTCCTCGACAGTGAGAATACTGTCGTTATCGGGGAGGACAACAGGATCGAGGATATAACATACACTCAGCTGAGAAATGCAGTTAAGAAGGGGGAGAAGTACGTCATCCCCGGCTTCTACGGCACATCGCTCTCCGGGGAAATAACAACATTCTCCCGCGGTGGAAGCGACATAACAGGTGCAATAGCGGCGTCTGCACTCGATGCCTCGGTCTATGAAAACTGGACCGATGTATCCGGTGTTTTCTCCTCGGACCCGAGGATTGTGAAGAATGCACATGTGATAAAGGAGCTCAGTTACAGGGAGGTAAGGGAGTTCAGCGAGGTCGGAGCCTCTGTCTTTCATGAGGAGGCCATCGCACCATGCGTAGAGAAGGGTATCCCGATCAATATCAGAAATACCAACAGCCCGGAGGACAATGGCACAGTCATAAGAAAGGACGTCGAACACAGGGGCGTCGTCGGAGTTTCCGCAAGAGGGGGACTGGGGCGCATCTACTGCCAGAAGCTGATGTTCTTCAAGGAGAGCGGAATGCGTCACCGCATTCTCTCTCTTATGCACATCTACGGCATTAAGCCCTGCTACACGCTCTACGGCTGTGATTCCATCGCCTGGTATTTCGATATTAAACAGGCAGAGAAGATCGACCTTGCTAAGATGAAAGAGCGCATAGAGGAGGAGTTCGGCCTCAACGAGATAGACTGCAGAAAGGGCTTTGCTGTCGTGGGCCTTGTCGGAACGGGCATCGAGGAGACCATGGAGTACGTTGATGCACTCTCCGTCCTCAAAGAGAACGGCATACACCCAGCCTCAGTATCACTCGGAGGAAGCTGGACGACATTCGTAATCGGAATCGAGGAAAAGAGAAAGGACGAGGCCGTGAACCTCATCTCATCCCGTATCTTCGGCTAACGTCTTCTTGTCTTCTCCTGAAAGTGGGCGGTATAATCAGAACGTATGTATGACTATCTTATAGTGGGAGCCGGACTCTTCGGCTCCGTCTTCGCTTACGAGGCGGGAAAAAGGGGAAAGAAGTGCCTCGTCATCGACAAAAGGGATAAAAGCGGCGGAAACGTATGCACCGAGGAGAGGGACGGGATAAACGTCCATCTCTACGGCGCCCATATCTTCCACACATCGAAGAAGGAGATCTGGGACTATATAAACCAGTTTGCCCGGTTCAACGGCTACATTAATTCCCCTGTTGCTAATTATAAGGGTAAGCTCTACAACCTTCCCTTCAATATGAACACCTTCTACGAGCTCTGGGGAGACGAGGCATCGACGCCGCAGAAGGCAAAGGCGAAGATAGAGAGCCAGAAAATATATATAGAGAATCCCGGTAATCTCGAGGAGCAGGCACTCTCATTGATAGGGCGGGACGTCTACGAGACTCTCATCAAAGGTTACACTGAAAAGCAGTGGGGAAGGGACTGTACACTCCTTCCTCCTTCGATATTGAAGCGTGTCCCCATACGCTACACCTTCGATAACAACTACTTCAACGACCGCTGGCAGGGAATCCCGATCGGCGGCTACAGTGCAATCATCGATAAGATGCTCGAAAAAGCCGATGTCGCTCTCGGCATAGACTTCAATAGAGAGCGGGAGAAGTACGAAAGGAAGGCCGAGCGGATCCTCTATACAGGCACTCTCGACTCCCTCTTCGATTTCTCTCTCGGGCGGCTTTCATTCCGAAGCGAGAAGTTCGAGCATGTGAGACTCGAGGAGGAGAACCACCAGGGGGTGGCCGTAATGAACTACACGGAGCGTGAGGTTCCATATACGAGGAGTATCGAGCACAGGCATTTCGAGAATGCCGTCTCTCCGGTTACATGGGTAAGCTACGAGTATCCTGTGGATTACAGTGAAAATGGTGAGCCGTACTATCCTGTCAACGACGAGGAGAACGACGCCCTCTACTCACGCTACAGGAAGATGGCCGATGAAAAGAAGGGCTACATCTACGGCGGCCGCCTTGCCGAATACAGCTATTATGATATGGACAGGACGATAGAGGCAGCACTTGCACTTGTAGAAAAAGAAGACGGAAGGTAAGATAAGAGACCTTGAAGGAACAAAGGCTCGTAGGGATAATGTGTCCCATGCCGCCGGAATATGACAGGCTTGAGGTGAGATGTACCATTTTATAAAAAGAACATTCGATATTATATTTTCACTGATACTTATCATAGTGCTCATGCCGCTTTTTCTGATCGTTTCATTATTCGTGTGCATAGGCTCGAAAGGAACTCCCTTCTTCGCCCACTACAGAATCGGAAAGAACGGGAAGGTCATATACATATATAAATTCAGGACCATGGTTCCCAATGCAGAGGCCATGATCAAGAACTTCACCCCCGAGCAGAAACTGGAGTGGGAACAGAATTTCAAACTCAAGAACGACCCCAGAGTCACGAAGGTCGGCCGCATACTCAGGGCGACGAGCCTTGATGAGCTTCCGCAGCTCTTCAATATTCTCAAGGGTGATATGAGCTTCGTCGGTCCGAGGCCTGTAATCGACAGTGAACTCGCCTGGTACGGCTCCGACAGGGACAAGTTCCTCTCAGTAACCCCCGGGCTTACGGGATGGTGGGCAAGCCACGGAAGAAGCAGCGTGAAATATCCGAAGCGGTGCGAGCTCGAGCTCTATTATGTCGACCATGCATCCATACTTCTTGATATAAAAATCATACTCAGGACATTCGTCTCCGTATTCAGACGTTCGGGGGCGGTATGAAAGTCTTGATTGAATATATTTTCATTGTTATTCTTTGCCTCGTCGGGGGAAATTCGCATTGAAGAAACTACTCTCATTTTTTTTGTGCCTCTGTATATTCGCACTCTCTGTCACAGCTGAGAGCTATGTCATCAGATCATATTCTTTTGATATCTCGGGAAAGACCCAGGAGTGGGTTGTAAGAAAGATGATAGTCCCCTCTGAGGAGGAGACCTTCCAGACGCTGGACGAGGCAGTAGCCGCCCTCGACGGCAAGAAGCAGACGCTTATCAACAAGCGTATATTCAAGGGTGTCGTATATACATATACCGAAACTGAAGAGGAAGACTGTACATACCTTGACGTCAGTTTTGATATAGACGACGCAAGAACGCAGCTTGTTCTTCCCTATCCCAAATATGATACGAACTTCGGTGCGAGGATCGGCCTCAAGTACTGGAACACCAATCTGCTCGGCACATTCTCGTCCCTCTACGGAGTCGTCCATGCGACATTCATACCCTGGGAATTTACGACGACGAAATATTTCACGGATTTCATACTCTCGGATCTTCTCGTCGGTCAGACAAGTATAAGTATCACATTCACCGGAAACGCTTCACATGAAAACGGCGTTGAAAAATACAAGACCGACATCAACGTGAAGAACATTGTCTTCGGCGGCGGTTACTCGATGGACATCAATTTGGGCTTCGGCAATACAGGAAGCGAGTTCGAGTATACAGGATCCTCATCTTTCCACGGCCTGAAGCTTTCGTCTGTCACATTCAGTCCGTCGGTATCGATGAAGATGTATGAAAAGAGTAAGGGTTCGAGTTACATAACGCCGTCCCTGGGGATATCAGGAATAAGCATCGGAAGCGTCTCTGTCAGTCTGACGGAGTCTCTGAAGTTTGCTGACAGCAGCGCATTCAGGTTTGCTGAATACAATCACAGTGCGTCGTTCTCGTTCTCTTCAAGAGCATTGCAGAAGTACGGCTACTCACACTCTGCCACATATAAGCCGAAGACATCACTGGGATTCAATAATACAGTGAGCTACAAGCTTACCGATGTTACTTCACTTTATGTCTACGAGAACCTTTCATGGACAGGGGAGAATTTCTTCTTCTCGTCATTCGATACCGGTGTCGGCATAAGCCAGAGATTCTCGATCGGTGAACATATTACGATAACACCCACGCTCAGCGAATATGTACAGACATACTTCAATGAGGGTGATCCGACGCCGAATTTCCAGCCGTATTATGCAATTTCGGCTTCCGCTTCAGGAGACTACGTCAACTGGAGGGGCAATTTCCGTGAGGGTATAAGGTATTCCTTCTCCATAAGCGAGTCTTGGTGGCAGTCCTATACTTCGCGCTCTCCAAAGGGATCCAACGTCGACAAGGGAGAGATACAGTTCTTCAAGATCCTCGGCTCCTGGTTCAACCCGTCATTCAGGGGGATCATAAACTATACGAACAACGTTGCCGATAACGGTTTCCTCTACGGCGCAGGATCGGGTGAACTCGGTGAGTATATAAGAGGTGTCAGAAACAAGACTATCAGTGATGACGGAAGAGACAAGAACCTAATCACGTTCGTCGGTAACCTCAATCTTATGTCAGTCTTCCCGCTTCCGTCATTCATGTCTGACTGGATGGATGCATACATCAACGTCTTTGCAGACTATGTCTTCACAAAGCACGGTATTGATACAAGCGAGGAGAACAAGGCCAGACACTACTTCGGCTTCGGCGTTGAGGGGATCGGCATTCTCAAGGAATACCCGAGCTACCCTGTGAGAGCATCGCTCGGCTTCGACCTCAGAAAGCTTACGCAGTACATAAAGGGAGAATCGGGTACAAAGGATTTCTATGAAATCTACATAGGACTTGATTTCTTCTTCTGATACTACACAAGGTTGAACTTAAGATAATTCCCCGGGGAGACGTTCCGGGGAATTGTACTTTGGTTACGAAAGAATACAGCAGTGGTCTTCAGATGATTTCATTGAAGTCTTTTCTCCTGTAGAAGTCTTCGATTACTCTGACGATCTCTTCTGTTATCTTCTCATCGACGTGAGTGTAACCGTTATGGTTTTCTATCTCTCTGAGGAAAGCGACTATCTCGTACCTTATGCCTTCTCCGTCAAGCTGATAGAAGTATCTTTTGTTTTCGTTGGGGTCTTCATATCTTATTTCGAAGTAGTCTGTCTTCCACCATGGGGCGGGTACGTAGATATAGCCCTTAGTGCCTGAGATGATGAGCTCTCCCTCCGATTTTACGCCCTTGCCGGTTTTTACTGTGGCGACCGCGTTCTTGTAGAGAAAGTCTATCTTCGAGAATGAGTCGAATGACTTTTCACGGTTAATAAGCCTTGAGGCGATTCTCTTTGATCTATAATCTGTCCCCAGAAGGTGAAATACCGGAAGCAGGGTGATAGGACCCCAGTCACAGATACTGTTCCATGTGTTGTCGAACTGATCTTCGTTTATAAGATTTATGTCCCTGAGACTTGTTGATGTCGCATCAACAGATACGATGTCGCCGATTTTCCCTGTCATGGCCATCAGAATAAGACGTGAGTATGCCGTCGAGTACGCTGTCTTTATGGCGTCCATCAGGATGCAGTCGTTGTCATGAGCGAGAGCTTTGAGCTCTTTCAGTTTATCTACAGAGAGTGCGATAGGCGATTCGACTATGACATGTCTTTTTTTCTCGAGAGCTTCTTTTATCTGACTGTAGTGAAGGGAAGGCTCGGATGCTATGTAGACTGCGTCTGTTTTTTCGAGCAGTTCCCCGTAGCTTTTGTAGGTCTTTATGTCCGTCTTCTTCAGTCTTTCTTCAAGCACCTTGTTCTTTGTATATATCCCAGCTCTTTCGATACCGTTGACGAAGGCACATTCTGCGATGAACTTTTCAGCCACTATGCTGTCTCCGACGACGCCGAGCCATACCTTGTTCTTTTCGGCTCTTATTTCGGATGAGGAGATCCCTTCGGTACGGTCAAGATAGACAACTTTGCAGTATTGAGAGAGATAGTCGAACTTCCCCTTCCAATCTGAACCTACTGTGAAGATATCTACGTTGTAACGTTTGATATCATCAATCTTCTGACCTTCATACTCCTCGACAATGATTTCGTCGGCAAGTCCGGTAGCCCTGACTCCTTCAATCCTTTCCATTAGAGACTGCTGGACATTGATTTTTCCTCTTGTCTTGTCAAAGTCATCAGCGGTAACACCGACAATAAGGTAGTCTCCGAGAGCTCTGGCTCTTTCAAGAAGTCTTATATGGCCGTAATGAAGAAGATCATATGTTCCGTAGGTGATTACCTTTGTCATCAGTTAGATTATCCCTCTTTTCTGTAAGTCATGGAACGCAGATATAAGCTTATCATAATCGGCCTCGGTGAGTGCTCCGATATGACCGACCCTGAAGACGGTATCTCTCAGCGTTCCTCCGTTGGGACATATCCAGATGCCGTATTCATCCTTGAGTATGGTGAAGATGTCGTAGGCAGGAGCCGTAGTTGGATGGAGAGGTGTCACTGCATTCGAGAGCGATGAGGTGATTATCTCGAATGGAAGGTCTTTGATGCGCTCCCGGAAATAGGTTGCAAGCTTGTGTATTCTTTCCGTCTCCTTTTCAACCCCGCCGTTTCTGTCTATTTCTCTCAGTCTTTCATTTATCTGGAGAAGGGTACCGACTGCAGGAGTAAAAGGTGTCTGTCCTCTCTCCTGGTTTTTGAGAGCATCTTTGAGGTCAAGATACATACACCTGCATTTTGTATTTTCTACTCTTTCCACTGCTTTTTCCGAGAGTACTACGATGGAAACACCGGGAGGGCATGCAAGTGCCTTCTGAGAGCCGGTGATCATGATGCCGGCACTAAGCGATGCCATATCGAAATCATCGGCGAGGAACGAGCTTATTGCATCGACTATTAGGAAGAGATTGTTGCGTCTGCAGAAGCGGCTGATCATCTCGATATCGTAATGAACTCCTGTCGAGGTTTCATGGACGTTGACAAGAAATGCCGTGTATCCTGCGTTTTCGTACGGCTTGAGCATTTCCTCCGTAAGAGGCTCTCCGGTTTCGAGTGCTATCACTGTGTGAGGAATTTCGTGGAGTTCAAGAAGTGATGTAAAGCGCTGGCCGAAGCTCCCGCCGTTGACTACGAGAGCCTTGTCGTTCTTTGTCAGCGTGTTGATTATGGATGCCTCCATTCCGGCTGTTCCGCTTCCAGTGATGAATACTGCTCTTGATCCTTCTCCTGCCTTTGCAAACTTTATCATCAGTTTCTCGCTCTCAAGCATGACGGCGGAGAATTCGGGAGTTCTGAAATACGGAACCTGTTCCTTTCCTATAGCTCTTACATTCTCATCAGACTGTACAGGCCCTACGGTAAAGTTAATCATTATCTTTCACCTCTTTGACGAGATCTGCCTTTTTCTGTGTAAGGTAGTCCACTACGAGTTTACTGCTTTCTCCATCATGGCTCAAACAGATTTTCCTTACTTCCTCGCGTCCTTTCTCGAGCTCTGTGCTCTTCATGGCATTCTCGAGGACGACTTTGATATTGTCAAAATCCTTCTCTTCGAGCTTTATACCGAGCTTCGGCAGGATGCGCAGTGCCCACAGCTTCTCGTCAAGCCAGTCAGCATCGTAGACAATCGGGTCGAATAATGTGTCTGCATAGACAACAGGACGATTGAAGACGAGGGAGTAGTCGAATATGATTCCGGAGAAGTCCGTGATAAGCAAATCCGATCTTTCCATTACGCTGAAATTATCGTTGTCCCTGTTCCATTCGATGTTCCTGAACTTTTCCATCAGAGGATCCAGCATTGCCTTCTCCGATGTGAATGACTGGGGATGCGGCCTCACAATGATATAAAATCCCGTTTTTTCGAGGGCGGAGAGGAGCCTCTCTCCGTAGCGGGAGAGAATTGCCGACGGCCCCCAGGATGGAGCGACGAGAATTACGTGTGTCTCATTCACAGTCCTTTCTCCGAATGCTTCGAGCTTCCTTTCCAGATCATCCATGTATGTCGAGCCGACTATCTTTATTTCCTTTGCTTTGATATTGGGCCTGAGACTTTCAATCTTTCTGATTGCTTCCTCCTGATTGATGCCGCTTGCAAGAACCGCATCATAGTGGTCGAGACCGAACATTCTGTAGCCTGTGAGATCGTCGACAGAGTGGGGGATGTGCACATAGCACTTTACATCCCTGCTTCTCTTCCACTGATACACATCAAGTCCCGGAGTAGTTGAGAGTACGACATCGGCCTTGAGAAAGTTGAGCCTGCTGTAGGGCTTGTTGCCTTCTCCGAGGAACTCGGGATGGATATGTTTCAGGTTGCAGCTAAAAACCGGATCATCTGGGGAGAGCGTGTAGTAGGCTACGTCTATTCCCCTTCTGTTGAACTCCTGACAGATGGAAGAAAAGACATTCCAGTAACGCTTGTGATCTGAGAAGATGACATATGGAATCGAGTCTGTGCTGACCTTATCCTTCTTGCCGAGTCCGAATTTGAGCTTTATTGCAAGCGCCCGCAGTCCGAATACGGCGGTGGCCACAAGTCCTATTACAAGGGAAAAGAGCATGCTTCCCGTACCGGGATCTATATATAGAAGTATGGTGTTCATTTATTCATTTTCTCCCATTGAGAAAGGTTTACCCAGTTGGAAGGGTCGAATATGTTTTCAGAGACATGCCATGAGACGTTCTTGTCCAGAGTGAATTTTGTATAATCAGTAATCATCGGGGCATTCCATTCTCTGGAATCTACAACAGGGTAGGCGTTGATTCCATCCTCTTTCTCTGCTGTCAGCTCTTTTCCTGTGAAAGGATTGTTACTTGAGACTTCTTCGAGACCGTTCTTTGCAAGAAGGATTGTGTCAGCATTGGTCATGAATGTATAGTCGGTTCTGAGCTTTTCATTGGAATTGAAATCCTTGACTAATAAGAGTGGAAGATATTGTGACTGGTCTGCGCTTACAACGCCGGTATTAAGGACGTAGCCGTGGTCGGAGACGATGATGATTCTTGTGTTGTCATAGATGCTGTTTTCTCTCAGCCAGTCCATCCATCTGCCGACCTGCTTCATTGCTGATGAGAATGTCATGTAGTGTTTGACGAGTAAATCATCATTCACAGGATATTCGGACACAAAAGTATCCTTCTCTGTTGCTTCATAGAGGAGTGATGATGAAAGGTTTATCGGCTGATGTGTGGCATCATTGCCTATGAATGTGTAGGTATTGCCTTTTTCGTCAATCGCTGTGAGATCATCAAGGAAGTAGAGAGAGGAGAGCGAGCTGATGAATACGCGGAATACCTGATTGTCCACCTTTCGACAGGCTACTTCAAACGTGTATCTAAGAATGGGGGGAAGAACCTGCAGAACCGAGAAGTTGACGGCTTCCTCTTTTGTAAGGAGGCTCGTATCTCCTCCTGCCCCTTCGATATTAAGTTCCTTGTAGTATTCTTCAAGGTATCTGCCATAGAGCTCATCGACTTTTATACCTTCGACAGATTCATATACGCTGAGATCATCTCTCCATGAGTAGTTCGGGAACGGAGGGTCTGTAACAGTCACACTGTAGCCTGCATCTCTGAAGATCACGGGGGCGACAAGTGATGCTTCGTTATGGATGTCGACAAGTAGATCATCCCTTTCATTCATTTTCTCCGGTGTGTATTCATAGCCACCCATCATTGCCGGGGATCCGAATGTTGTATTCCCTCCGAATGACACTGTGTTCGGGTAGTAAACAAAACCGCTCAACTGCTCTTTAAGTTCAGGTAAAGCTTCAAGAGTATAGGGAAAGAAGCCGTTGAAAGCTCTGTCCAGGAAGAGAACGACGACGTTCTTTCCGTCTTTAGAGAGATGATAGACGCTCTCTATTTCGTCTCCTGTCTTTGCAACGAACCCGGTTGTGTTCAGCAGCTCTGTATATTCATCGAACTTTCTGTTTATTGAATTGAGCTTGACTATTCCGAGGCCTGCTTCTCCTATTGTGACGGAGAAACACAACAACGCAATGATGCTGCTTTTTCCGAAGTAATCAACAGTAAGGGACACAGCAAAAGCTGTGGCAGCCACCATAAGAGGTCCGATTTTATATAGATTTGTTATAGAATCAAGGGTGTTGGAATCTTCCACGTAGAACTGCGTATTGAGTTTCCCGTATTCACCTTTGAAGACGAATGCATCAAAGAGTGCTACAACAAAGATTGTGAAGAGAAGGGCGCTCTCCCATTTCCTGACCTTATCGCCGAACATCTTGTAGATGCAGCACGGCCAGAAAACGAAGAGCCCGAGGAAGAACCAGAGTGTTGACCACACATACTCTGTCGGTTTTGCTATGCTTCCGAGGTATGAGAACTCCTCGGGGCTTGTCGCGATTGTCGAGGACGGCAACAGGAAGCCGCAGAGGAAGGCAAGTGCAAGTCCTGACATGAGGGTGAGGGCGAAATACTTTCCTGTGCTCCTGCTTCTGGAGGTGATATTCGCTGCCTTCTCCGTTATGCCGCTCTTCTTCAGAAGTGCGATGAAGAGGGGGGCGAGTGTGAAGAGGAATGCCACTACAGCTACGAGGTAGAAACGGCTTCGTTCACTTGCGTCTCTGAACTTCCATGCAAATGCAATGAGGCCGAGGCTTATGAATGCGTGGAGGAATCTGCCCGGGTGTTTTGTCTTGAGGACGATCGTCTTCACGAGCGAGAAGAGATTGTTGAGTATCCAGTAGATTACAAGTCCCGACGGGGAATTATAGAGAAGGACGAGGAAAACGAGTCCCAGGGCATATAGCTGGATCTTGTCCCTTGTCGTTGCGTTCTTTGTGTAGATATAGCCCGAGACGAAGTTGATAGCCGTCATCAGGATGGGAAGGATGTTGACAGGGATTATGAGAGAGCCGAGCGTGATGGAGAACATTCTGTCTGCCTCTCCGAGGTTGGAGAAGATCCAGAATGACGCCTCCTTCAGTATTTCGGATAACGAGAGGTAGTTGTATGCTGCGATGAAGAACGGGATTTCGATGAGGATCGAGAGTGAGCCACGGAGGGCGTACAGGGGATGATAGTTGTTCTGCCTGTAGTATTCGCTGAGGATCATGAACTGTTCGTCACCCTTGAAGCCCTTCTTGATTCTCTTCACCCTGGGCTCCATCTTCTTGTTGATCTGTCTCTCCTTCTCCTGGATGGACTCTGCTATGTTATATAACGGGAGTGCGAGAATGTTGACGCATACGCTCACGCCGCAGATTGCGCCGATGACGCCGATGGATGAGACCTTGTTGATGATGAACATGAAGATCCAGCCGACTATATATTCAATAGGTGCAATGATGATGTTATATAACACTCTATCCCCCGATTATTACCGAACTCTTCAGAGTTTACCCCAATGATGATATGTTTGGAAGAGAAGTGGAAATCTTTCCTGCTGATTCCTTAAGAGAATCGCATCTAAAATATTCTTGTTTAATCAATTCCGAACCAAAAGGGGGAAGGATTTCTCCTTCCCGTATTGAGATCAGGTTATCGCCTTCCAGTCGAAAACTGTCGGGGTATTGGGATTCCAATAGGAATACTCATTTGTCTTCAGCTTTGTAAGCTTATACGGAGTATCCTCATTTCCAGTTGCCTCGAGGTGTCCTGTCACTTCGGCAACATCACCCTGTGATACAATTCCTTTCTGACCCTTTACGAGAACTAACTGATGAGATGCTCCGACTCCGATTGTCCCCTTTGAGAAAGCGGGGATTACAAAGAGAGCTGCAAGTAATAGAAATATGATTATCTTCTTTATGTTTCCTCCATGTTTGATTTCTAACGGCTTCTGAGCAGGTGCGCCACAACATCTTATTAGGGGGCAGTTAACCGACGTTTTCGCAGTAGTTTGAAATTGACAGTTTCAATCAATTGGCTAATCATAATCTTGTTCGGAATGTCAGATGGATAATAAGAAGCCCGATGTCAAACTCAATGTTGTCTACGATACCCTTTATCGTATTCTGACTACAATCACTCCTTTTATAACAGCTCCCTATGTGGCAAGAGTCATAGGGGCGGATGGAATAGGAATACAGAGCTACACGCAGTCAATTCAGGCTTACTTTATAATGTTCGCGTCTCTCGGTACCGCAGTATACGGTTCGAGAGAGGTTGCGAGGGTGAGGGATGACAAGGGGACTCTCTCGAAGATTTTCTGGGAGCTTGAACTGATGTGTGTACTCACAACGTCGGTCTGTTTCCTTTTCTGGATTCCACTTGTCATCGGCAGTGCGGAGTACGGGAAGATTTATCTTGTTCTTTCTCTTGGTGTTATAGGTACTGCTGTCGATATCTCGTGGTTCTATACCGGACTTGAAAAGTTTCGTTCGATTGTTACCAGGAACACTGTCGTCAAGATAGTCGAGATTGTCCTTCTCTTCACGTTTGTGAAGTCTTCGGATGATCTTCTCATCTATATTTCCATAAGTGCAGTTACATCGTTTCTGTGCTTCATATCATACTGGGCAGGGCTGGGTAAGCTTGTGAAGCGGGTGCCTTTCAGAGAGCTGAGAATTATGAGGCATCTGAAGGGAACCCTCATATTCTTCATTCCATCCATAGCGTCATCGATCTATCTCATGCTCGACAAGCCCCTGCTGAAGTGGATTACCGGAGATAATGCCGAGATCGGTTACTACCAGCAGGCACAGAAGTTCATCGATGTTCTCAAAAGTATTGTTTTCACATCCATCAATTCAGTCGTCGGCGTAAGAATGTCGAATCTTTATGCCCGCAATGAGAAGGAGCAGATCAAGAGAAATTTCTCACAGTCTCTCAACTATATTCTCTTCATGGGTTTCGGATGTGCATTCGGGCTCTCGGGAATCGCCAAGGGCCTTGTGCCGGTATTCTACGGCCCAGGGTACGATAAGGTAGTGCCTCTTATATATCTTTTCAGCCCGATTGTCATAATTATCGGAGTCAGCAACTGTCTTGAGATGCAGTATTTCACCCCATGCGGGAGAAGGGCGGAGAGCATCAGATACCTTGTAGTCGGGGCTGTGGTGAATCTCTGTCTCAATATAGCCTTGATTCCCTCTCTGAAGGCGTTCGGTGCTACACTTGCGACGCTGATAGCTGAAACTGTTATAACAATGCAGTACATACATAACAGCAGAGGGTTCATATCATTCGGGGAGATCTGGCGGACAGGGTGGCGGAAGTTCATCGCTGGATTTGTGATGTTGTGCGTCGTCCTTCTCGTAGGAAGACTGGAGATTAATGTGATAGCGCTTCTCTGTGTTCAGGTTATCACCGGAGTCATTGTATATGTCGCTCTATTACTCATTTTTAAAGATAAGTGGCTTATTTCATTTTTAAGTGATATTCTGGTCAGGTTCCATATCATCAGAAAGAAGGAAGAGGGATGAGCAAGACACTGACGGTTTCAATTGCTTCATATAATGTCGAGAAGTTCCTGGATAATACTCTCTCCTCTCTCTGTGTGGAATCTATCCTGGGCGATATCGAGGTAATAATCGTCAACGACGGTTCGAAGGATTCCACTCCGGCTGTTGCACAGAGGTATGTCGAGAGATATCCAAGGTCGTTCATTCTTGTCGACAAGGAAAACGGCGGATACGGTTCAACAATCAATACTTCTCTGGCTCTTGCGACAGGAAAGTATTACAAACTTCTTGACGGCGACGACTGGTTTTTGTCAGATAATCTTTTGCCGTTCATCGAAGCACTGAAGAAAACAGAAAGTGATATCATCTACACTCCGTTCTATTTTGTCGAAGAGCCGGAAATGGCGAAAAGACTTGAGAAGTTTTCGTTCGAACCCGGTGTCGTTCTTTCTGTGTCCGACATCTATGCTCTCAGCATGCATGCAACTGCGGTGAGAACCGATATCATAAAGAACAGGATCAGAATAACCGAGCATTGCTTCTATACGGATTTCGAGTTCTGTCTTAAGTCCATATCCCTTTCGTCTACATTTACCTATTTCGACCTGCCTATATACTGTTACCGCATAGGCCAGGGCGAGCAGAGTGTATCGATGAAGGGATACATCAGACATATCGACAATCATGAATATATGACTTCCTGGATGCTTGAGACGGTCTTCGGTTCGGACAGATTTCCTCTTCTGAGGGAACAGACGGAGGATATGGCAAGGCGGCATATCAACATTCTGATAGTCAACGGAGACGAGAAACGTTATCTCGATTTTCTGAAACTTCTGAGGAAAAAGTACCCGGATGTCAGAAGATGGGAGAGCAGGTACCAGATTCTTGTCGCTCTTTTTCCTCATCTTCTCTACAAGAGCGTCTCCAGGATAAAAAGGCGTAACTGCGGTTTATAGGCTGAGGTAGAACTTCTCCATATATTCAGCACTCTCCCGTATATCGAAGCCCTTTTCTCTGACAGCGAGATAATCATTTTCCCTGAATCTTTCTTTTTTAGTCGCAGCTGTTTCCACTGCTTTTACCCATTCTTCATCCGAGGATGTGAGGTTGATTCTAGTGACAAGATCCGGTATGAGGACTACATCCTCCGGAATGTTGGATGAGAAGACAGAGTCGAGCCCTGAGGCTTCTGCTTCGATAATGACAATGCCGAATCCTTCGAATAGCGACGGGAACAGAAAAAGATCCGAAGCCGCGAGGAGGGCGGGAACATCGCCGCGCTCTCCGGTGAATATGACGCTTCTTTCGATTTTCTTATTTTCAACCTTTTTTCTGAGTTCATTCTCGAGAGGTCCCGTCCCTATGATCATCAGCTTCGATTCCGGGTGTTTTTCATTAAAGAGTGCAAAGATATCAATCAGTCTTTTCTGATTTTTCTGTTCGACCATCCGCCCTATATTGGTAATGAGAAAGTCATCATCCGGGAGTCCGAGTTCTTTCCTCTTTTCTTCCCGGATTTCAGCGGAGTATCTGTATTTTTCCGTCTCTATTCCGTTTCTCAGAACAGTGAAGTCCTTCTTTCCTCTGTAGAGCCAGTTTCCCGCCTCCCTAGAACAGGCGAAGCAGTAATCGGCATACTTATGCAGATTTCTTCGGAAGAATAACCTTATATAGTCCGAAGGACGGCTGTA
>CAVACS010000030.1:0-21581 GCA_963587105.1 Anaerovoracaceae bacterium
TGCAGAAAACTTCGTCTTGCACAGCATTCGAGGAATATAGATATAAGGTGATGCAACTTTCACTGCATCAGTAAGTAAAAGGCAATTGAGGTTCCTCTCACGATGCAAGCATCGGAGTTTCCACCTCAATAAGGTTAAACAATGAAGTTGTAACCATCCAAGAGAAACATTATTATTATGGATATGAAGAAAATCCTCTCTGTGATCCTTGTTCTGCTCCTTTTTCCGTTCCTTCTCTCTGCTGTTGAAGTGGAGAGTGATGATGAATTTCTGAAGGAGATTCTTATATCCGACGTACCCGTCGTCTACGGGGACGAGAACTTCAGAGAGAGGATCCTCGAACGAACAAAGGGGGAGAGGGACCCTATCGGGCTTGTGCTTACGGGAGGCTCGGCAAGGGCGTGCGCTCATATCGGGGTACTGAAGTACCTCGATGAAATCGGCGTGAAGCCCGATTTCATTGTTTCGAACTCCATGGGCTCGATAATCGGCATGCTCTACGCTGCGGGGGTGAGTCCGGAGCAGATCGAGGAGATGCTTGCAATCGGGGATATATCGTCGTACTTTTCCCTTACTCTTCCTTCGGACGGCGGCTTTCTGAGTGCTGACGGCTTCAAGGCCCTTATCGACTACATCGTCGGCAGCGACTACCGTCTTGAAGATACGGAAATTCCGGTGATGGTGGTCTGTGACGACCTTGTTACGAAGAGGGAGGTCAGAATCACGGAGGGATCGTTCTCCGATATTCTCATCGGCTCCTTTGCTCTTCCTGTATACTTCAGTCCTTACAGGTACAACGGTCATCTTCTCATTGACGGCGGTGTCATATCCCTTGCGCCGATCGATGCGGCCTACGACTATACAGATACCGTCATCCTTTCGACGGCGTTCTATGATGCTGACACTATAAATCTCATCAACCCCGTAACCATCCTGAACTCCTCCTTCGATATCGGCAAGAGGCAGAATGCGTCAAGCGACCTCAGAAAGTATTCCTCGCTCATCTGGATCCGCAACGATGTCGAGAAGTTCTCGTTCATGGCGTTCTCGTCGGCAAACGAGATGGCCGAAATCGGCTACGAGTCAGCCGCGGTTCACGAGGAGGAGCTCAGGGCCCTCTATCAATGCGGTGAGGAGAAGAGCAGCGATGATGCTGTTACGGAGAGGATAGAGGATATGAAGACGGCGATGAGCTACTTCGGACGCCTCAAGACAGCATCCTCCGCTTCCCTTCTCGGCATCGACTTCAACGGTCTCGATTCCTCATTCTCGCCGCATTATCTCAAGAACAGCATGTCGACGGGGCTCGAGTACAAGTTCATCATCTCGTCTTTCGAGATGTCATTCCTTGTCGGACTGGGGAACAACTCGCAGAACCTGGGCTCGTCGGAGATGTTCACGACCCTTCTTGCGAAGTTCTCGTATTATCCCGTGTCGGCTGTGAGGGTAAGCCTGGAATGCTACTTCGACTACCTCAGGCCGTCATCGTCCTTCGCCCCCTTCGTTTCGGCAAGGGAGAGCATCGACGCATATGTAGTCAAGAAGAACGGCTTCACGCTCACGATCAACCAGTCCCTTGAATTTGCCCGTGACTACTATACGGAAGGTACGGGACAGGGAACTGTATTCTCGTTCCTCGTCAGGGGAGGATGGGATGACGGAAAAATCGTATCCGTAAACGGAGATGTCGGATATCTTCTGACATCTGACAGCTTCTTCAACAGGAGTGCCCGCAGCTATGTCCAGGCCTCTGTCGGAGCTGAATTCGATTTTACAAAGCTTCTCTTCATGACTGCAGGATCCAGAGTCAGATTCAGCATCGACGGGGAGGGAAGTGTACCACTCTTCATCAGTGACGGCTTCACTTCGCAGGAGATAAAGTACGGAGCGGCGGCTCTCAGGACAGAAAGCTCTCTCTTCAATCTCTTTGTAGATACGACCTTCGGCATCAACATCCTCTCATCTCCTACCTTCGGTGAGTTCCTCCTTCTCGACTCCTCATCCGTTGCGGCATATTTTTCGGGGCTTCTGGATCTCGAGAGGGGCTTCCGGTTCTCCACGGGCGTCGAGTTCAAGACGGAGCTCTCCATCATCGGACTGATAAAGCTTCCGACAACGCTGAGAATAGGATACGAATACCAGAAGGAAAAGGTGACCGCCTCGCTGATGTTCTCGTCATCTTTCTGATCTTCATCTTCAGATACAAAAATGAAAAGAGGAGTGACCTTTGCACTCCTCTCGTTCTTTCAGCAATCTTTCTGCTTTTCTTTGTCATTGCCCGCCGTGTTTTTTCAGCCACTCTTCGTCGTCGGCCGTGAGAGCGGTGTCGATGTCACCTTCGTCCCTCTCTTCATCCCTGCTCTCTACAGGGAGGGCCTTGAAGTCCGGAAGCGGCGGGAATGAGGGCATTGCAATGCCGCTTTCAACCTCCGGCATCTCGCGGCGCACGATGAGTGCGGGGTCACTCTCCACTGCCTTCAACAGTCCCCATCTTGTCTCCTTGTCCTCGATGTATGCGATGAATGTGTCGATCTGTGCTTCAGTGTAGACCGAAGCATTCGTGAACATCACGTTCTCCTTGAGATCCCTGAGGTCCTTTAATGCATTCTCCCATTTACCGTAATGGAGAAGCACCAGCGCTTCATGGAGATAGGGGTCGATGAACTTCGGCTTTCCGTCCTCGAAGAGAGAGCGTGTGAGAGTTCCGCACTTCGCCCAGTCGGACTGCGTCATGTAGTACGAAGCCTCAAGATCGACAGTAGCAGGTATTTTCAGCCCCTTGTCCTTTGCATCCCTGAGAAGTTTCCTGAACTCCCTGTACTTACCTTCCTCGAGATAGAATGTCAGGAGGTTTATATAGAGGTTCCTGTCGCGGTATGTGGAGTTGTTGTAGACGTCCTCGACCATCTCCAGTGCCTTCCCCAGGTCCCTTTTCACCCACCAGTACATACTCAGCGATATCTTTGCCGTTCCCTGGAGCTTCTTGTCTGTCGATGATGTATATTCCTCGAGAATTCTCCTTCCCGTCTCCATGTCGCCGTACTGCACCAGAAGCGTCGCGGCTATGATGGCCGACTGCGGTTCGAGGGTTCTCTTCACGGCCTTTTCAAAGTAGGGCACGGCCTTCAGAACATCGGGATTCGAGCCCTGGAGGAACTTCATTCCCTTTGTGTAATATATCGTTCCTATGCTGTTGATCACCATCAGGACGAATGTCAGGACGAAGAAGGCGATGCCTGTCCATCTTATCGTCCCTTCCTGCATGAGAAAGATGACGCCAGAAGCGAGGAAGAGCACGGCTGCCATCGAGAAGATTTTTCTTTTCTTTGCATTTGTCATATTTGAACCTCTGTAGAGTTTTTTCTCCTAATGTTCAATAATAAGGTCAATCGGTCTTAATAACAATGGAAAAGAAGATATTGCTCCATACATGCTGCGGCCCCTGTGCCACCTCCTCCGTCCTCAGACTCATAGAGGAGGGACGGGAACCTGTCCTCTTCTTCTCGAACTCAAATATCTGGCCGTACGAGGAGTATGAGAAAAGGTACGAAAATCTTTTGATCGTTGCCCGCCGTTACGGCCTGAGGGTTATAAAGGATAAATATGACCACGATGTCTGGAGGGAGTGGGTGAAGGGACTTGAGAACGAGCCGGAGCACGGAAAGAGATGCTCGAGGTGCTTCCGCTTCAATCTCCTCAGGGCAGAGGCAGAAGCAGAGAAGGAGGGTATTGAACATTTTGCGACGACGCTCACTGTCTCACGCTTCAAGAAGAGTGCCGCCGTCTTTCATGAAGGGGAGGACCTTCCACTCTTCGAGAAGATTGACTTCAAGAAGAAGGACGGCTTTGCCCTGTCATGCCGCCTCTCGGCTGAGATGGGACTCTACCGGCAGAGTTATTGCGGCTGCGAGTTTTCAATGAGGTACGAGGATGCTGAGAAAACTATATAAGATACTTGTTTCCAGAGTCTTCTGGATGGTGCTCTTCTTCGGCTGCCAGTTTGCACTCATCATCTATTTCGTCCTCTGGTCGGCAATGGGTCATCAGAACTATGTATTCTTCCTTGTTCTCTCGATGATCATGGCGTCGATAATAATCACAAGCCGGGAGAACAACGCCTACCGTCTCATATGGATGTTTGTCATCATTATCTTTCCCTTCTTCGGTGCCGTCCTCTATCTTCTCTTTGCAAACAAGAAGATAGGCTCACTTTCGGAGAAGAAGATAGCAGATTTCAAAAAGCGCATCCCCGACGACACGGCATTCTCCCTTACTAACGGCGACGGGGAACTGTATGCTCTCTCTCCCGTCTTCCGCCGTCAGAGCGAGTATGTGAAGAATATCACGGGCTTTTCGGCATACCGCAATACGACGGTGACCTACTTCGACTCGGGTGAGGATTTCTTCAACGATGTAGTGAAAGAGGTGGAGAAGGCCGAGAGGTTCATCTTCATCGAATACTTCATAATCGACAGGGGAAAGTGGTGGACGAGAATTCTTGAGATACTCAGAAGAAAGGTCGAAGAAGGTGTGGATGTCCGTGTCGTGTTCGACGATGTGGGTTCCATCAACGTACTTCCCCGCGGCTATGATTTCACCCTGAGGCGTATGGGGATCAAGGCAATTGCATTCAACAGGATAAAGCTTCACATAAACCCGAGGCTGAACTTCCGTGATCACCGCAAGATATTCAATATCGACGGCAATACATGCTACACAGGGGGCGTGAATCTTGCTGACGAGTATGCCAACGACCTTATAAGGTTCGGCTACTGGAAGGATGACGCCATCCGTCTAGACGGAGACGGAGTATGGAACGCCACACTCATGTTCCTGCGTAACTGGGACTGCCTGACAGGTGAAGTCGACGCTCTCCCGTCCTTTGTGCCGACACTGAAGGGGAGGGACGACGGCTATGTGCAGATGTTCGACGACAGTCCCCTCGACAGTGATACGATAGCCGAGAACACCTATCTCCAGATCATCAACAACGCAAAGAACTACGTATGGATCACGACTCCCTACCTCATTCTCGACGAATCGATGGAGTCTGCCCTCACCATCGCCGCAAGAAGCGGTGTTGACGTCAGGATAATCACACCCCACTACCCGGACAAGAAGAGCGTCTTCGAAGTCACGAGGTCGAACTATGAGGAGCTCCTCAGAAACGGCGTAAGGATATATGAGTTCACCCCCGGCTTCATTCATTCGAAGAACTTCATTGCAGATGACGAGATTGCAGTCGTCGGAACGACGAATCTCGATTACCGTTCCTTCTACCTACATTTCGAGCTCAGCGTCCTCTTCTTCCGTTCCTCGATAGTCTCCTCCCTCAAGGACAACTTCTCCCGTACTCTTCTCCTCTCTGAGGAAATCCACCTGGGAGATGAGGGGAGACTGCCGCTATACAGGCGTGCATTCAGAAAATTCGCACGCATATTCTCTCCGCTCTTCTGATCTCTGTTGACGGACGGGAGTGGTGGTGTTTTAATAGTTTCTATGGGAAGAAACAAGAAGATCGTCATCGATAAACAGGAGGAGAAGAGGGGCAGAGATGATTTATATGCCATTCTCCTTTCCATAAAGAGCAAAGAGGAGCTGGAGAGCTTTCTGGATGACATGCTGACGGACAACGAGATAAGGGACGTCATCCAGAGATATCTTTTAATGGACGACCTGTGGAAGGGAAAGAGCCAGAGGGACATCGCATCAGAGCGCTCGATGAGCCTCTGCCGCATTACACGCGGCTCTAAGATGCTCAAGAAGAAGGGCGGCTTCATGAGGCGCTACTTCGAGGAGAAGTACGACGACTACACCCATATATGATGCTTGCCGTGACGTGACGGTAAGTGTATCATGTCCGCTGTGAAGAACAGAAAGGAAATCATCCAGATATTGAAATACCTTCTTGCCGGGCTGAGCATCACTGTCGTTCAGTTCGTGCTTGTGAATCTCTTTCCATATATATTCTCATCGTGGAAGAGAGAACTGCCTTCTTTCCTCTCCATCGTCTTCAGTGAAAAGACAATGGGAGAAGGCAACAGTAACTGGGGCTACGTGATGACATTCTTCCTCTCGAACCTCATTGCAAATATCTACGGCTATTTTCTCAACCGCAGGACGGTCTTCCACTCGGATTCACCGCTATGGTGTTTTATTGCGTTCGTCATTATGATGGCCTCTCTCATTCTCGTCTCCACATGGCTCCAGGGCCTCATAGCCAATGCCGTCAATCAAAGGAGTCCCTCTCTTTCAGCCTTTGCAAACACCATAGCCGCCGCAGTATGTGCATTCGGTCAGAATCTGATTGTATATCCGGCGGAGAAGTTCATACTCCTGAGGGAGAAAAGAGTCAGCGGTAGAGAAGAAAGTAGTTCCCGTTCTTTATGATATTGGGGTTAGTGCTCATGCTCAGTCCGTCTGACGATATGTAGCCGAAGTGAATATAGTCGATATCTTCTCCGGCCGTGACGGGGTAATCTGTTCCGAAGACGGCGTTAGAGGCAGAGCGGGGGATCATGACGCGTGACTCGGAGAGGAAGTAGTCCACGACGTAGATTTCGGTGTATGTGGTGTTCGATACAAGAAGACTGCCGTCGGGATAGAAGGTCAGGACCTTTGTGCAGGTACTGAATGCGCTTTCCTTACCGCCGCGTAGAATCTCCTGTGCCTCCGTATCGGCCTTTCCCGTCGTCGTCTGGCAGTATGAAAGAAACTGCGACCAGCTCTTATCCGTCGCCTTGAATGTAACTCCCTCCCTGTACTCGCTCGCTATGAGTGAAGCTGCTGTAAGAAGTACAAGAAGTAAAACAGAAACCGTCCTTTTCATCTTCTTCTCCTTTTATTTCCTTCGTCCTTTTTTCTTTATCGTGCATTTGGCTTTTCCTGATGAAGAGGAGGGGGAGGATGTGCGTCTTCTCTTCCTTCCGTCTTCCATCTCCCTCTGCCAGTCAAAGAATGCCTCTTCGTCTCTCGTGAATCTCCGTCTCTCGGAGATGGCGGTGTCACGTGAGTATGATTTTCTTTTCCTGTTTTCAGCTCTGCCGCTTTCTTTCTGCGCCTTATTGCGTCTTTTTTCTCCGCGATCTTCTTTTCTCTTCTTTCTTTCCCCGTCTTTTCCTGTACTTTGAACTTCCTTCGCCTTCGTGATTATTGTGCGTCCGTTCTCTTTTATGTTTCTGAAGACCTCGAGTATGTGCTCTGCAGTGTCATAGGGGGCGTTGACGAAGGAGTAGTCGTCCATGACCGTTATATCCATAAGATCGCGGTCCCTGACGCCTGCCAGCTCGTATATTATCTCTACAAGGTCCTTCTTCGTCAGTCCGTCGTTTCTGCCGCGTGCTATGAAGAGGCGTGTGATACCGCCTTCGTCCATGCTGGGTGTCTTTATCCTGTCGTACGGTCTCTCCCTGTCCTTCCTCTCCTTCTCCTTTGCTTCGCTCTCCTTTCTCTCCTTTTCCTTTACTCTCTTCTTTCCTCTTATGTCCCTGTACTGACTGACATCGAGGGAGCTCTGATAGAAATGTCTCAGGACGGAAGAGAGAACAGAGAGGCTCTCTCTGCCTTCAAGAAGCTTCGATGCAACTTCTCTGTAGTCGTCTCCATCTTCATTTTCAACTGCCTCTTCGAGCTCTTTGATTATCTTTTCCTTCCTGTTCTCCACGACTTCCTTCGGAGAGGGAATCTCCTCTTTTCTTATCTCGGCCTTGCTCGCCTTCCTTATATATGAGAAGCGTCTTGCCTCTCCGGGTGTTATGAAGGTGATGGCAGTTCCCTCCTTCCCGGCTCTTCCTGTCCTTCCGACTCTGTGGATATATATCTCGGGATCGCGGGGAAGGGAGTAGTTTATGACATGGCTGAGGTCCTGTATGTCGAGGCCGCGTGCCGCAACGTCTGTTGCAACGAGGATGCGGATCGTTTTCTCTCTCATTTTACGAAGGATTATCTCGCGCTCCCTCTGGCTCAGGTCTCCGTGGAGGGCTGCCGCCTCGTAGCCGCGCTTCTCGAGCATATGTCCCACTTCGTCGCACTGGGTCTTCGTGCGGCAGAAGATGACGCCGTAGAAATCGGGGCTGCGGTCGATAATCCTTGTCAGGGCTTCGGCCTTGTCAGCCTCCCTGACCTCATAGTAGATCTGGTCAGCGTTCTGTGTAGTGGATTCCCTCTTCTGTGTTCTGAGAACTACTGCATTCTTCATGTAGGAGGATGCGAGACTCTGGATACGGGGAGGAATCGTTGCGGAGAACATGAGCATCCGTCTCTTTTCCGGTACGCTCTTCAGTATTTCCTCGATATCGTCGATGAAGCCCATGTCGAGCATCTCGTCGGCTTCGTCGAGGACCATGAAGGTGAGGGCGGACAGTACAAGCGTCCTTCTCCTTATATGGTCGAGAATCCTTCCGGGTGTTCCGACGACAATCTGGACTCCCTTTCTGAGCTTTCGTATCTGGTTCTCCATGCCGGCGCCGCCGTAGACGGGGATACACTCAATCCCGTCTGTGCTTTTGAGGGAGTTTATCTCCTCTGCGCTCTGGAGGCAGAGTTCCCTCGTGGGCGTGAGGATCAGAGCCTGGACTTCCTTTCTCTCCCCCTCGACGGTCTCGAGTATCGGGAGGGCGAACGCCGCAGTCTTTCCCGTCCCCGTTTCTGCCTGACCTATGACCTCCGTCCCCTCCTCGAGGAGCAGGGGAATGCAGGCCGCCTGTATCTCGGTCGGCTCTTCAAAGCCTTTCTTTTCTATTGCCGGTAGTGTCTTTTCTGTGAGGCCCAGACTTCTGAAGGACCTCTTTTCGTTTTCTTCGTTCATATCTTACAAAGAAAGGAGTCTATCAGAAAGAGATATCAAGCGTCTATCGTTAAAGCTCGATTGAGCCGAAGCTTTCGGGGATGGAGAATGAGGCAATGACTCCCGTAAAGAGTCCGTACTTGAGAGTTCTGTTCTGCCTGAAAGGTCCCGACTTCTCCTTCGTCACGGCATAGACAGTGAGATTTATCCTCGTGTCGCCGTCGTCTGTGAAGAAGTAGCTCTTCTCCCCCGTCCTCTCGACTCTGATGTTACTGCGTTCTGTGAGTGTGTTCTTCACAAGAAGGAAGCACTTTCTCTCTGCAATCGAGAGTGTAAAGGAGAACGGCTCTGTGTCAGCTCTTCCGTAGCAGTATGATGAGTAGGAGTTCCGTTTTATAGGAAAGGAGGTTGTCTTCCAGACCCTCCGCGCTGTGATATCCTCTTCTATGATTCTCTTCTTCTCTCCGCCTATGATCAGAGTGCCCCTCAGAGAGGGCGAGATCGAGGAGTGCAGGGCCTCCGTCGAGCGGTTCTTTCTGCAGATCTGGTTGAATGAAGCCTTTTCGGGGTCGATGTAAAACTCGATCTCACTCTTGAGTCCCTTCTTCCCCGAAGGAAGAGGGAAGTCGGGCAGGGCCGAGATTATTCTGTATGTGTTATCCTTTGCTATGACAGATGCCGTGAAGCCTCCGCCTGTGAATGTTATCCCCTCGTCCTCTCCGGGGGAGGGAGCGAAGGTGGATTTGATGCGGAACCTGAGTGTTCTGCTCCTCATCTCCGTCATGGTCCTATTTCTGTAATCCACAGCCCTTACAATGCATCTCGAGTATACATGACGCCGTTCGAAGTCGTAGATGAGCGCCGTCCCGTTTGTGTGGTCGATGAGTGTGAAGATCTCCTCTCTTCCCCAGAGCCTGGTTATACCGAGGGAGCGCAGTATTGATGATGATGTGTCGACTTTGACGCTCATGGAGAGAGTTTAATGGGAAGGGAGGAAAAGTGCAATAAAGACGGGTACAACCAGAAGGCTGTACCCGGCCAGGGTATGCGCCTGACACTGTCAGTTCGATGACGAGAGATTGTTCATCAAGAGTGAGATGTATCCGTTTGATACGTCGTTCACTGCTTTCTCCGTGAGGAAAAGCTCTGAAGCAAAATCTGAAACAGTGTATGTAGGAAGATAATATGAATAGTAGGATGTGAAGTAGGATGTCATGTAGGATGCCGTGCTGTTGCCGCTTGACTCCACAGGGCGCGCAATTACGTATGCATTGTTTGCATAGAAGGGCTCGAGGACGGTGTTGTAGTCCGAGGTGAAGACCTTCTCGGCCCATGACTCATCTGCCTGAGCCTGCGCGCTGAGGTATCCTGTCTGATCGTAGTTGAACGAGTAGATGAAGTCGCTCTCTCCTGTGTTGAGTGCTGCGTCTGCAAATGTCTGGACATCGAGTCCGTACTTCTCGGCAGCTTCGTCGAAGTCCTCTCCGGCTTCGGCGTAGACTGTGTCGATCACTGTGTCAAGATAAGCCTTGATGACGTCACTGTCGTTGGCTGCGATATATGCTCTGACTGTGTCGATTACGCTTTCATCTGTGTAGTCGGGATCCTCTGCTGCGCTCTCGATGTAGAAGAGAGTATAGCCGTCAGCTGTCTCGACAGGTCCGATAAGAGTCTTTTCCTCTGCTGTATAGAGCTCTTCAGCCTTGTCCGGGCTGTAGGATGAAAGGTCGCTCTCCATCTGATATCTGAAGTAGGAATCGACTCTGCCGCCGTTATCCTTGTAGCTGTCTGTAGACTCCGCTACGATTTCATCGAGTGTCTTTGTACCTTCACTATATGCGGTAAAGGCCGCCGCGGCCTCGTCCTCTGTTGCATAGGTAGCACGTATAAATGAGATGACCTTGAAGAGATCGAGCCTCTCGGATGCGTAACTCACTGCGTCCCCATCGGGGTAGAGGGAGGAGCCTAAGACGATGTATTCGACGCTTCTTTTGTCGCTGTTGAGTGTGTTGATGAAGCTGCTCTCAGCCGTGCTTACGGGTACGGAGTTGATCGTGGTATATACCTCCTGATAAGGCACATACTTTGTCATCCATGCGGTAATCTGTTCCTTCTGTGTATCTGTTGCGCTGTTGTAGACGTCGATCGAGGAGTAGTAGCCGGAGTCGATGATTGCGTCGGCAATCTGCTCTTTGGTTGCCTTGAAGCCTGCCGTGTCAGCCATTTCCTGGAACGCTTCGTTCAGTACAGCCTGCTGGAATGCACTGTTCCACAGATAGTAGTCATAGCTCTGAGCCGTGCTCTCTCCGTAGTACTGGGCATAGTAGTTGTAGAGCTGGACATACTGGAAGTAGAGGAAACTGTCGTTTGTCAGTTCGATTTTCTTTCCGTTATAAGTACCGAAACTTATCAGATTCGACGATGAACCCGCCATGCATGTGGACGGCAGAATCATGACCAGACCCAGGAGAACGAGAATCACGATGCCCAGAATCCAGACCAGATTCGGCATTCCGTGCTTTAATGTAACCTTGACTTTATTTTCCTTTCCCTTGTTCCCGTTTGTCTTGTCTTCGCTCATATTAACCTCTGAATTAAAAATGTGCCGCGCGGACACTGCCTAATAAATTACCATCATAGACGGTCTTTCGTCAATCTTTGTTTGCCCTTTGTCTTCTTCTCTCAAGTATGGTACCATATGGAATCCGGAAGTGGAGAAAGAAGTGAAAATCCTCATTACTACAGAATTCTATTTGCCCTTCAGGTGTGGTGTCACATCGGCTGTCCTTGCAGAAAAGAAGGCTCTCGGGGAAGCCGGGGACGAAGTGAGGGTTCTTACGATAGGCTCCAACAGGAAGAGTTACTATGACGGGGAGAACGGAGTATGGTACATTGCCCGGACGATGAGGCAGCTCTACAAGGACTCCTATGCCTCGTTGAAACTGAATGATCCCATCCTCTCTGAGGTGCTCAGGTGGCATCCCGACATAGTCCATTCGCAGAGCGAGTTCTTCTCGTTCCGCTTCGCTTCCCGCATTGCCTCAAGACTCTCCATTCCTCTCGTCCACACATGCCACACCGACTTCGTCTCATATACCGATTACTTTACAAAGCTTCACAGAGCATGGAACAGGGCGGCGTCGAAGGTCGTCCCCTTTCTGATAAGAAAGGCCGACAGAGTCATATGCTCCACCGATAAGATATACTCCCTCATTTCATCTTATGGAATAAAGCAGCCCATAGACCGCATTCTTGTCGGAGTCGACCTCGAGGTCTTCTCAAGGCGTCTGACTACAGGAGAGCGTCATGAGATGAGAGCCGGCCTCGGCTTCGATGACGGGGATATGGTATTCGTCACAGTCTCCCGTCTGAGCAGGGAGAAGAACATCGCCGAGGTTCTGTCGCTCTTCTCGAAACTGAGAGAGACAAACTCCTCTGTAAAGCTCCTCTTTGTCGGAGACGGAGAGGAGAGGAAAAACCTCGAGGAGGAGGTGAAGAGGACGGGACTGGGGGACTCTGTGGTATTTACGGGGCTTATCCCGCCGGAGGAGATCTGGAGGTATTATCAGGCGGGCGACATATATATCGGCGCATCCCTCTCGGAGACCCAGTGCCTTTCATATATAGAGGCGATGGCATCTTCGCTGCCGATTCTTGTCAGGTACGATTCCATTCTCCCGTCCTATCTTGTCTCCGGTGTGAACGGCTTTTCATATAACAGCGAAAACGAGTTTCTTGCTTTATCGGGTTTTCTTCTCTCGTCAGCGGAAAAGAGAAGGGAGATCGGAGAGGCGGCGGAGCGCTCGAGCAGGCGCTTCTCCCTTCCCATATTTGCCGAAAAGCTTCACGAGTCGTTCGGGAGGGCCCTCAGAAATGAGTGAGAGGGATTACAGGAATGCAAGGGTGAGTTATCTGACGGGAATTGCGCTTGCGCTTCTCAGTGCCGCCGCCATGTATGCCGAACGCATCGTTCTCGTCTCGAGGATGAGCATCGTCTATGCCGGCCTCAACAGCCTCTTCGAGAACAGCTTCCTCATTCTCTCGGCTTTCGACATCGGTGTGACGACGTACCTCATGAACTACCTGCTCTCGGCTGTGAACGGCTCGGATGAGGATGAAATACGCTCCTCTCTAAGGACAGTCTCGCACTACTGCCGCAAATCGGCCCTTATCATATTCGCACTCGGCCTTGTCCTCTCCCTTCTCATGCCGCTTCTGAGCGGTGAGAGAACGTGGAAGGTGACGCTTTTCTTCATTATCTACCTTACCGGACAGCTCGGACAGTATCTTTTCGGCTCGAGAGTGCTTCTTCTGAGCTCTATGCAGCGTAACTACATCGTCTCCATCTTCGTCCATACGGGAAGGGTTGTAGAGGAGCTTCTCCTGATAATAATCATCACCAGAACGGAAAACTACCTTCTATATCTATGTGCCGTCTCGACTGTGACATTCGTCACATATCTTCTTCTCTACATCAAGGCGGGGCGGGATTATCCCCTTCTATGCGGAAGCGGCGGAAGAAGAGAATGCACTCAGCTGGCGGGGCGGAGTATTCTCGGAATGACCCTGCACAGAAGCAGCTATGTCTTCTACCGTTCGCTCGAACCCGTTCTCGTGAGTCTCCTCTTCGGCTCAGTGGCGGCGGGGCTCTACTCGAACTATCTTCTGGTGACGTCGGCTTTCCTTACTCCCTTCTGGATCTACGAATCGACTGTCACTCCGACCATAACCCTCAGATACCTCAGAGGAACGAGGAATGAGAATCTTGCTCTCTATAAAAGAAGCGTCTACCTTAACTATATTCTCTCCCTCTCTGCAGCCGTTCTCGCCCTCTCTCTCTACACTCCCTATATAATGCTTTCCTTCGGAGAGGAGTACCTTCTCGGGATCGGGTATGATGCACTCTTTGCATTTCTCGTCTTCCTCTCCTCGTTCAGGACGACGGCCATCGTATTCCGCGACGCCGCGGGATTATACAGCGCTGACTGGAAGAAGGCCCTCTTCGAGGTACTTGCGGCCCTTCTTCTTTCACTAGGGCTGTCGCGTCTTCTGGGGCTTATCGGAATACCTGTGGCATTTACAGCTTCTTACATACTCGTCGTCCTCTGGAGGGAGAACAGAACAGTTCTCCGTGGGGCGCTCTATGAGGAGAAATGGGATTTCTGTGCAGAGCAGGCTGCTCTCATGGCATACGGCATGGTCACCATCGTCGCCGTCTGGTATGTGACTGCAGATAATCTCTCTTTCTCGAGGGTTTTCTATGCCCTCGGCCTCTCGGCGGCCTCTCTTTTTCTCTGGCTATCTCTCTCTCCTTCTGCACGGAGGACACTTCTGAGGAGGAATGCGGGATGATGGAGAGGGCCATGAAAACATATTCCCCGGGGTGGACTCTGGCAGCCGAATGCCTCATATATGCATTCGTTGTCGTGGGGTACCTGGAGAAGATACATGATCTCTATTATCTCGTTATGGTGCTCGACGCCATCCTTGCCCTGATCTCCTTCTTCTTCGTCGTTCTCTGGTTCTTCCTTCAAAAGGAATACTGCCGTAATGCCGTATCTCAATCGCTTCTCGTCCTCACCGCCGTCATACTATTGTCTTCAGTTGTCGCAGCTTCCGACAGCGCGAGACTGATGGTGGCAGCGTTTGCTCTCCTCGAGAGCTGGGCTATAGCCATAGCAGTGATCATAGTCAGTAAGAGACTGGGCAGTGTAATGACTGCCGTCTACGCCTTCATTATAGCATTCACACTCTTCTACACGATCTTCAGCCTTGCTCTCGGACGGGCAATGAGCGAGACAAGATACAGCGGTCTGAGTGACCAGTCGAACTCCCTTGCCGTCGTTTCTGCATCCTCTCTCATCATTGCACTCTCCCTTATGGGAAGAAGGAAAGGGAGAGCGGGGACTGTCATCTCGAATACCGTACTGAGCGCGGCGGCACTGCTCTTTACATATACTCTCAAGACCACGGACAGCAGGACTTCCTACTTTGCACTCCTGACGGCGCTCGCATTCTTTCTCTCCCTCTCCCTTCTCGGGAGCAGGGACAGACTCTCGCTTGTGCTTGTCTCTCTACTCTCCATTCTCGGCATTGCCGTTGTCACTCTGTATCTGCTCTCCTCCTCGCGCTCCCTCTCGAGCCTCACGCTCTCGTCGCTGACCTCGGGGAGAACGACGATCTGGAGCGAGACGCTTTCGAGGATGGAGGCTGAGGAATACCTCTTCGGCTTTGGAGGAAACAGCGCCTCCATGACTGCACTTCTTGAAGAGAGGGGTATGAAAAGCTCTCTTGCCGTCTACCTCGGAGAAAAGCATCTCATGCACAATATATACATTCAGTTTCTTGTCGAGTACGGAATTGTCAGCGCCGTTGCATTCACCTTCGGCTCCATATTCCTCTTTGTATCATCATTCTCCTCGATGAAAGAGAAGAGGGATGAGAGAGGTCTCATTCTTTCCTCATCCTCTCTCGTTCTCTTCTTCCTTGTGCATTCCCTTGCAGAGAGCTCTGTCTATTTCATCGGCGGCAGCGAGCAGGTGCTCTTCATCCTCTCGCTCTCTTCTCTCTATCTCCCGTACCGTGAAAGGAGGATTGGAAAATGAAGAAAGCAGGCGCTGCTCTCATAATCCTCATCGCCCTCTCTCTCACCCTTTTCTTTGCACTCAATCTCGATAAGCTTGTACTTTCGGGTGACTTCACGGCCCTCTTTCCCTGGGATGAGATCACAGATTACTATGAAGGCGGCGTCGGGGGGCAGGTATCACTCCTTGCAGAGGAGGAAGAAAGCAGCCCCGATGAGCCCTCTATCAATACAGATATGATCATAAGCCGGGACTACAGAAGCGCTCTCTACGCATCGAACTCGGAAAATGTGGAGAAGGACGAGACCTATACATCGACGATGTACGTCCTCGTATATTCGGAGAACCTCTACGACGCAGACTTTCTCGATACGCTTGAGAAGTGCATAGACGAAATAGAGAGGAGGCGTGACTCTGCGCGTCCCCAGTCGGTTCTCGACTGGTTCACCCTCAAAGAGGAGGACGGCTATATGGCGATAGAGAGCATGAGTCCGAGAGCCGGGTCGAACTGGACTGACGAGGAGGCTGCAGAGCTCAGAGAGCGCATAGAAAACGACCCCCTCGTCCCGTACTATCTTGTCGGGGGATCGGGAGAGTCGTTCATTCTCCAGTTCGTCTATGCCGACAAGGCCTCCGGAGAGCAGATCGAGAGCCTCTCGGATCTCTTCGAGCCGTTGAGAGAGAAGGGCGCAAGGGTAATCCTCATGAGCAATATGGTGATATCGAATGAGGTGATAAAGGCACTGCAGAGGGACCTCTACAGGCTGGCATCTCTTGCGCTTTTATTGATGGTCGTCGTTTATTTCCTCTCGTTCAGAACCTTCCGTGCCGTAATCCTGCCCTTCATTCTTTCCGTCATGGCCCTTATATGGACGCTCGGAACGATGGCGCTTCTGGGACTCGAACTCAATCTTCTGAGTATCCTCACCCCCTGCCTCGTGCTCATCCTCGGAAGCACATACTCCATGCATATCTTCAACGAGTACTATCTCTCCGGGCGTGACGCTCTCACCTCCTCGAAGCACATAATAATGACAATCGTGCTGGGTGCCCTTACCACCATACTGGGCTTCCTCTCCCTTTCGCTCGCCCCATCCGGCACACTCTACGGCTTCGGCATTTCGGTATCGTTCGGCGTCTTCTATTCGGCGCTTCTTGCTCTCTTCTGTCTTCCGTCCTTCCTCATACTCCTTCCTCCTCCGAAGAGGGAGAAGAGCGAGAAGCTGAGGAAGGGAATACTCCAGAAGGCCGTCTCCGCCTGGAGCAGGACCGTCGTCCGCATATGGCCTTTTCTTGTCGTCATCTTCTTCGTGATCGCCCTCTTCTTCTTCCTCGTAAAGGACAGGATAAGCGTCGACTCCAATTACATGTCGTACTTTGCAGAGGACGACGAGTTCGGCATGGACTGCCGTTTCTTCTCGAAGGAGATAGGCGGTACGACACCCTTTACTGTAACGATCACCGCGCCCGAAGGCTCATCGGGCTTCTTCCTCGAGAAAGAGAACCTCGAGGCTGTATTTTCATGGGAGCAGCACCTCAGGGAGAACCGGCATGTTCTTCAGGTCATATCGTTTCCGCAGTATGTGGCCTTCGCCTCCCGCAATCTTCTCGGCTCGTACTCCATACCGTCGGACGATGGTGTGATGAGCATACTCCGCACTGTTTTACTCTCCTACGCATCTCTAATTCCCTCGATGAGAGGTATTGTCTCCTCCGATTTCAACACGCTGACAATCACCATCCAGACATGGGACGGGGAGATGGAGGACCTCATCACAGCCACAAGCGTTGCCGAAGTATATTCCGATATGGTCTCGTCACTCCCGCTCCTTCCCTCCGGAACTAAGGTCAGCATCTCGGGCTACCCTGTAATCTCTGCAAAGTTCTCCTCGCGCCTTCTTTCGGACCAGAAGATATCGACAGTACTGAGTACTGTCTCGATCCTCATCGTCTCATCCCTCTTCCTTCTCTCGTTCCCGATGGGCCTTCTGGTACTGGTTCCGGTTTCTGCGGGAATCATGATCAATTACATCTTCATGTTCCTCTTCTCTATTCCCTTCGATATCATCACTGTCTCCTTCTCCTCCATCGCAGTGGGCTGCGGCGTAGACGATGCGCTCCATTTC
This sequence comes from Anaerovoracaceae bacterium, assembly GCA_963587105.1. GTDB lineage: Bacteria > Spirochaetota > Spirochaetia > Sphaerochaetales > Sphaerochaetaceae > Ornithospirochaeta. The sequence continues at coordinate 17,496 of CAVACS010000030.1, forward strand.
TCCCTCAGATACCGTCTTTTCGAAAAGAAGCTGCACTCTCCCCGGGAGAGTGTCGGGAAAGCCGTCAGGAACACCGGACGGCCGATTGTCCTCACGACGCTCTCCATTGTCAGCGGCATGCTCATGCTCTCCTTCGGAAGCTATGTCCCCATACGGTATTTCGGCTCTCTCATGAGCGTCACGCTCCTTGCGTGCATGATTTCGACCCTTGTCTTCCTTCCGTCCTTTGCGCTCCTCTTTGACTGGATAAAATCTCTCTTCGACGGAAGGGCGTTCATTAAGAGTGATAAAAAACGATGAAAAGTCCCCTTGTCAGTGTCCTCATTCCCGCATACAACGCAGAGAAGTACATAAAAGATACTCTTCTTTCCGTTGTAAACCAGAGCCTGGGGGATATCGAGATAATCGTCCTCGATGACGGCTCTTCTGACAGCACCGGAGATATTGTCACATCCTTTCACGATGAAAGAATACGATACATCCGTCAGGATAACAAAGGAGTAGGGAGGGCACGTAACAGACTTCTATCTCTCGCGTCCTCCTCCCTTATACTCTTCGTCGACGCCGATGACATTCTCTCTCCCTCGTTCATAGAGACGCTCTATCTTGAAAAGGAGAGAACAAAGGCCTCCGCGGCAGCCTCCGCTGTCATTCCCTTCAGGAGAAAGGCGGCGGGGAGGAAGAGAGGAAAGAAGGAGAGCCGAATCTACACAGGAGAGGAATATGCACGCCTTATGACGAAGCCCTTCGGTGAATTCTGCTATTCCCATTCGAGGCTTTTCGATAAAGCCCTCTTTGAGGGCCTCTCCTTCCCCGAGGACAGGATCTTCGAGGATGTCGTCCTGATGCCCAGGGTTGTATTGAGGGCGGAGAGGGTCGTGAAGGTTCCTTCTGCCGTCTACAACTACAGGATAAACAGGCAGGGTCTCAGTCACGGCCCGTTTTCGCTCTCTGCCCTCGACGAGATGGACGGCTACTTGTCAAATATCGAATTAGGCTTGAAAATGGGGGATGAAAAGATAGTATACTACAGTTCACTGTTTTTTCTGACGAAGTACTACTTCTATTTCTGGAGGGTTCTCTTCAGGGGTATGGGGATAAGAAAATACCTGGAGAGGTTCAAAGGGGAGAAGACGAGAGTCTTACGCTTACTAAAAAAAAGGAAACGTAAATGAAAGGTGCTTTTTTGTACGTTGATGCAGGCAAGGGACACTATATTCCGGCTGTCGCACTTGCCGATGCTATGAAAGATATGGGCCATGAGGCCGTTGTAGAGGATCTCTTCCTCGTATTCCGTATGCCGCTTTTCAGGAAGATAAGCAAGGAATACTGGAGATACCTGCTCCATCATCCCAAGCTCGAGAAGAAGGTGAATGCACTTTCGAACAACCGCAGTGCGCATGATTCACTGAAGATGCTGAGTTCCAACCAGAGGGCTCTCAGGCACTTTAGAAAGTGGTTTTTGAAGGAAAGGCCGGATTTCATTGTCTCGACGAACTTCATGGGGGCGACGCTTCTTCCTGCAATCATCAAGAAGATAGGTGCGAACTGCCCCGTATATGACTATGCCGCCGATCTCTTCGATCAGGTCAAGGCCGGTGTCGACAACTCCCTCACGATGTGCTATGTTCCTACGACTATCGGAGTTGAACATACGATCAAGATGGGACAGGATCCATCCCGCACCAAACTCTGTCCCTTCCCGCTTTCGAAGAAGTTCGAAGTGAGCAGGAAGATGACGAAGGAGGAGGCGAGGAAGAAGCTCTCGCTCAAGAACAAGTTCACCGTTCTGTGGAATCTCGGAGGAGAAGGAATCGGAAGTCCGAAGATGCTCTACGGCATGGTGAAGAGAGGACTCGATATACAGGTGGTCGTGATCGGAGGAAAGAGCAAAACGACAGAGACGGAGTTCAATATCTTCAAGCACAAGTATCCCGGGTTCGACCTCGAGATGAGAGGCTTTGTGAACAACGCGCAGGAGTACATCATGGCCTGCGATCTCCAGATGGGGAAGGCCGGCGCCAACTCTCTTATGGAGTCGCTATATCTCAGGAGGCCGTTTCTTGTATCGGAAGTCCTGTACATGGGACGTTCGACACAGCTCTTCTTCAATTCCTATCCCGTCGGCTGGACAAGCGACGATCTGGAGGAGAAGCTCGATATAATCGAGAAGGCATATAAGGATCCTTCGGTCCTTGCTTCAATCGATGAAGAGATGAAGAAGCTTCCCGTCGACTTCTCGGCTCCTCATTTTGCCCAGATGCTTATCAACGACACACTCGAGTACAGGAAGAAATACGGTGAAAACTATTGAAGAGACTGTAGAGGGAGTGACTCTCCACGGCCTTCTGCACGAAAGGCTGAGGGATGACGAGAGCTATCCCCGTCCCGCGGTTCTTGTTCTCGCAGGCGGGGGATACGAGCACCGCTCGAGGAGAGAGGGGGAGCCTGTCATGCTCCAGTTCCTTGCAAAAGGCTATCAGGCGTTCGCGCTTGACTATACTGTCGGGAGGGAGAATATCGCCATCCATGAGCCGGAAGCGGAGGTCACAGAGGCCGTCTCTTTTCTGAGAGCCAATGCCGCTTCTTTCGATATAGACCCGTCCCGCATAGTCCTTCTGGGCTTCTCCGCAGGAGGACATCTTGCGCTCTCCTCGCAGTGCCACTACAAAAGCGGCAGGGCAGATGCACTTGTCTTATGCTATCCTGTGGTGACGACAGGAGAGTACGGCCACGATGGAAGTACGTACAATTTAACAGGGGGAGACGAGGAGAAGAAGAAGTACTACTCTCTCGAGAAACAGATAAGTGAGGATCTTCCTCCTGTCTTTGTATGGCATACAGCATCCGACGAGGCCGTTTCTCCGATGAACACAATCCTCCTCTCTTCTGCACTTGCTTCTTCTCATGTTCCTTTCGAATACCATCTCTTCGAGAAGGGAAGGCACGGACTCTCGATATGTACCTCTGACGTTGAAACACCTCAGAGGAGGACAGCAAGGTGGCTGGAGCTTCTTTTCTCCTGGCTTGAGGATACACTACTCTGGAAGCAGTGAAATGACAGACATCATTCTCGACCTTGACACAGGCATAGACGACTCGATAGCACTCTTTCTCGCTTCAATAGATCCCTCCTTGAATCTGGTAGGGGTGCTCACGTCATACGGCAATGTGACGACTGAGGAAGCTCTCAGAAATTCCCTCGACATCCTCTTTCTTGCAGGACGCACTGACACTGCTGTCTTCTACGGAAAGGAAAACTCCCTCAGAGAGGGGGGGAAGCTATGTCCCCTCTGCGGTATCGAGACGCATTCACGGCCCGAACGGAGTCGGAGGTGTGACTCTTCCTCATTCTCCGCGACAAGGGGAGAAGAGGGACGGGGTTGAATGGCTCATCGAAATGATGAAGAGCAGAAAAGATCTTGTCTATGTGGCAACAGGTCCTCTGACGAATCTTGCCTCGGCACTTCTTCTTGACCCCGCCCTTTCGAAGGCAGATGTGAGAATCGTTTCAATGGGAGGCGCACTTACCGTAAAGGGAAATGTCACTGCGGTCGCGGAGGCGAACATACACAAGGACAGCGAGGGAGCGAAAATCGTATATGAGAGCGGACTCGATATTACGATGGTCGGACTTGATGTGACCGAGAGGTCGAGGCTCACAAGAAATGACGCCGAAAAGTGGATCTCCACCGGGACCCGGGAAGGTGAATTACTCGGACGAATGCTTCTCTATTACATCGAGAACACGACAGGAGGCCCGGATACATATGTTCACGATCCTTCGGCCCTTATTGCGGCTCTTCATCCGGAATACTTCACATCTTTCTCTACTCCCCTCACTGTCGGAACGGTAGGAGAAGAGACGGCAAGGGTATATGTTCCCGTAGAAAGAATCCTTGAGCGTGAGTGCCGGAGCAGGGCTCTTATAGATGTCGATTGCAGTGCTGTCCGGCGGGAGCTCGGAAAAATTCTGGAGTATCTGGAAAAACTGTGATTGAAGGAAAGATTGATCTCCTCGGGCCTCTCTCTCTATTCTAATGGTATTTATACATGATTATAGTCCCAGAAAGGAATATTCAGTTC
>CAVACS010000031.1:0-21496 GCA_963587105.1 Anaerovoracaceae bacterium
TTTTCTGGCCAAATTTAACATTTGAAATCTGAAACAATGTAGTCATGAAGAAGTTCGTGACTATTTTTTTAACGTTATTTGCAGCCGTTTTTCTCCCTGCTTTCTCCTTTGAAGCAGGCTTCGATCTCAGGTCTTCCGACTCCTTTTTCCGCGACGGAATCAGAGTCGACGGAGAGGTCGGTTTTGAGCTTGAATCATTCAAAATTACAATCCCATTCCGGTATGGAAAAAGCAAGGATTATGACATCTCGCTCATCGAGTCGGGAGTGCTGGTCTCCGTTCATCCCTGGCCGGATATCGGGTTCTTTGCCGAAGCATCCCTTGTAAAGGTCGGATACCTTTGGGGAATGTACGCACCCGGCGAGAGGCTCTACTTCGCCGCAGAGGGAAGTGTGGGCTGGAATTTCGTCTTCGGACATTTCTACATAAGGCCGAAGTACACATTCCGTTCGTCCCTGAGCGGAGAAGACACAAAGGAGGAGAGAATCAAGGTCATCCCCCAGTTCGACGGGGGAAGGATCAGTCTTTATATAGGATTTACATCAGGAGGTGTAAAATGAGGAAAACAACACTTACAACGAGCGTTGTCGGCTGGGCGTCTGTTATTCTGATGCTCTTTTCATCATGCTCACCTGCACTTACTGCAAGGACCAGTGTCAAGAAGAGTGTCCTTATGAGTGAAAGTGCAAGGATGATCGACGAGTATTACGAGGAGGTAAGAATTGTGCTCGTCGAAAACGGAGAGTACTCTCAGGAGGAGATTGCCTCCTACGGTACTCTGACAGGGGAGGAGATAACACGTGCTCTCTCGAATGAGGAGGGGGGAGAGAAATATCTCGATTTCCTCTATGCCGCGAACAATGCAACCGACACGGAGGAAATCCTCACGGCTGCCGCGCCGTTCCTCTCCGATGAGGATATGGCTTCTCTGAGGGATAAGGCTGCCGAGATCGAGGAGCACCTGGGAAAAGAGGGAGAGAGAATTGCCCGTGCTCTCAACCCCGGTGACAAGGAGGAGTTCTACAAGGACCTGAGGTCGCTCACTGTGAAGTCCGTCGTGCTTCTTACCGCGGCCATCGTCTATGCAATCATACCCAAGGTCCTTTTCTGGGGTAAGGTCTCCGCTGCAACGGCGGTATCTGTAGCGGCGGGAATAGTTGCCAGTACGATAATCACGATCATCGAATGGTCGGACAAGGACCTGCAGCATGACGAGAATGCATTCAAGGACTGGCTGGATAATGTGACAAGCGAGCCTGTCGCCGCATGGGCGCTGGCCCAGGGCGTCATAACGACCCAGACTGCGGCAGGAACGACGCCTGTCGTCGCAGCTCTGATTCTCGGAGTCTTTGCAATTTATCAGATAACTGACAGTACGAAGAAGATTCTCAAGAATTACAACTGGAAAACCTGATTCCTTTATTCTCATTTCCGCCGCCAATTGGATATAATGAGATACCAGTGAACGTCTGACGGGTTAAGAGTATATTAGTCCGCTGGCGGCGGGATGGGGATAATCCTCTTCTGCATTCTGTGAAAAAGAAAGGAAAAAAGATGATAGTATTCAACGATTCTCTGCGTGACAGGTTCATAAGGTATACGACATACGACACGATGTCGGACGCATCAAAGGCTGAAAGCGTCAGACCCTCCACCCCGGGGCAGGAGGTGCTTCTCCTTGCCCTGAAGAAGGAGCTCGAGGAAATGGGACTCGATACCTACTACGGAAGCGAGAAGGTCGTGATGGGAAAGCTCAGGGGTAACAGCGGTGAGAAGGCCATCGGCTTCATGGCACATGTCGACACAGCCGATGACTGCCCGGGTAACGGCGTCAGGGCGAAGGTCTGGAAGAACTACGACGGCGGGAGGATCGTTCTCGAGGGCGGTACGGTACTGGACCCGGAAAAGGATAAGGATCTTCTACTCTACAAGGGCGGTGAGATAATAACAAGCGACGGAACGACACTTCTGGGCTCCGATGACAAGGCGGGTGTTGCGATCATAATGGAGATGCTGGGCTACTTTGTCTCCAATCCGGATGTGAAGCGGCCAGATATCGAGGTATATTTCACACCCGACGAAGAGACGGGATGCGGTATGGACAGCTTCCCCTATGAAAGACTTGAAAGCAGATGCTGCTACACAGTCGACGGAGGACGGGAGGGAGAGCTCGAAACGGAGTGCTTCAATGCCGCGACTGTCACAATAAAGATACACGGTGTCTCGATTCATCTCGGGGACGCAAGAGGAAAGCTTGTCAATGCTGTGACAGTGGGCGCTCAGATAGTCTCCGCCCTCCCGCAGGCCGAAAGCCCCGAGGCGACAGACGGACGCTACGGCTACTACTGCCCCCTCGTTTTCAACGGGGCGGGTGAGGAGGCTGAACTTGAGGTCTACATCAGGGACTTCGACAGGGAGAAGTTCGAGAAGAAGATCGAAAACACAGAGAGGATTGCAAAGGCAGTGGCGGAGCTCTACGGCGCTGAGGTCGATATAAAAACAAAGGTGAGCTACCGCAATATGGCAGAGGTCAACAGGAACGACCCCTCGTCTACGGATGCTGTCTACAAGGCGGCAGAAAAGCTCGGCATACCTCTTCAGGATACCCTTATAAGGGGAGGCACGGACGGAGCAAGGCTGGCCGAGACAGGAGTTGCCGCACCCAACCTCTTTACAGGCGGACATAACCTCCATTCGAGATCGGAGTGGGTGGCGGTGGACGCAATGAACCGCAGCACGAATCTCTGCATAGGTATTGCCCGGTACTGGAGTGAAAAGTAGCCTCAAGTGAAGAAGATACTTTCCCTCGTCGTCATATTTGTCGTAATAATGCCGTTGTTCTCCTCTGTTGTCTTTTCCGAGGATGTTCCAGATCCAGTCAGAGAGGCGCTGGAAAGTATGGTAGAGACGGCAGTCGGGGACCGCAGAGACATAGAGGTGGGTGTTGAGAAATACGAGACTGAAGAGGGCGTTGTCTCCCTCACGCTCTCTTTTTCTGATAAGAGTATCTCCATCAAGGCTCCCGCATCTGATCTGGAGAGTGAGATCAGAGCTCTCTTCTACTATGAGGAGAGCCTCATGGCGGAGGGAGCGAGACTGGACTATATCTATAAGGAGTCCTTCTCCTCAATCTCGCTCGATGGTGCGAAGAGGGGGCAGAACTATGCCCTTATAGGAGAGAGCGGAAAGACGGAGGCGCTCTTTTCAGCAAGCGGCGTCTATGAAGAGGCCGTGACACTGAGGCCGTACTGGCTCTCGTCTCCGCTTCCGGGGATGAGAATAGAGAGAATCAATGATTTCTCTCTCTCCATACGTGCATTCTCGAATGTGAAATTCACTTCTTACGGAACTTCACTCTCTCTCTATTATTCGACATTTACATATCCTCTGGTGCCGTTTATCGAGGCTGCGGTGATCTATGACGGCTCTTTCGGCTGTGTTATATCGGCCGGGCTCGGGGCCTCGTTTTCCTTTGCATCGGTGTGGCCCGATGCTGAACTCATGAGGAATCTCAGCATAGAGGGACAGGCTGCACTGGGATGCAGAATCGGCGCTGAAGCATCTCTTTCGAGTGAGGCCCTTGTTGCACTCAGGTGGACTTTCAGCAGAGTATTTTCTCTCACAGCCGGAGTTGTGAACTACAGCGGTACGAACTACATTCTTCTCGGATTCGGAGGAAAGCTGTGAAAAAAACATTTCTCTTTCTTTCAATCATGCTTCTTCTTATCTCGTGCTCGACTCTTGAGCGTGACGAGAAAAGACCCTCCTGGGTCGATAATCCCCCGCTCTCCATTCTCTCGACAGTCATAGTCGGAAAGGGGGAGGGAGAGACGGAAGAAAAGGCCGATGAGGAGGCATATCTGAGTATTCTCTCCGCCCTCAGTGATAAGGCAGGAGTCGATTACAGAGGAAAGTACTATGAGGAGCTCTCCCTCACTGACAGGATAAGCGCCTTCGACACAGTTGTGACGACGAAGTATCATGCAACCGCATACGGCGTCGTCTACTCCTATATGCTCAGCACAACGGACACAATGCGCCTCCAGGAGGTCTCGGCGGCAGATTACGCCGTTCTTGCCGGGAGGGAGCAGAAGGTGAAGGACAAGGTGTCCGAGTCGCTTTCGTACTACAGGGAGAACAGGGATGTGGATGCGATAAACTCCCTTCTCGAAGCAGTGGAGCTCTCTCTCGAGGGTGAGATTACAGACGAGAACTATACTACAGAGACTCTTGTGGAGAGACTCGAGAGATATGTCTCCCAGATAGAGTTCGACTATATAGGACGGAGTAAGAAGACAGACTGGGAGACGGGTTTCAGGATCTACCGCAGCAAGGGCATAATGTACCCCTCAGTCGAGTATGCAAAGGTGAAGGTCATCTATCCTTCCCTCAATGCCTCGGGGGAGATCATCTATCTTGTCTACTCTGCTCTTTCGGATGAGAACGGCATTGTCAAAGTAAATAAGACGAATGCCTATTCGCTGAAGAAAGGTGAGATGAGCATAGTAATCGATGTCGATGAGGATACTATAAAGCGTATAGACGAAAAGACGGACGGCGCTCTGCTCTCGTCTTTCAAGAGTCTCCTGGAAGAGACTGTTCTCACTGCTCAATACAGTGAGGACGAGCTTTACGGCCCGGGGGAAGCTGTCATTGCAATTGCACTCTCGCTCTATGACGGAAGCCGCGTGGACATAACGGATGCTGCAGAGAGAGTGGAGGCTATGGCTGCCGCTATGGGTCTTGAGAATGTTACTGTGGTCGAAGCCGAGGGTGAGGAGGAGGAAGAGGCGCTTTCCTTCCTCAACGAGAGGTATTCTTCGACTTCTGTCATCTACATGATCCGCATAGGAGTCGTGGAGAGGGTGTACACCCTCGGTACATGGTATATAAAGACCGAGGGAAAGATAATCAGAATAGACAACAGAAGCGGAACAAGCGAGGAGTACAAGACAATGCAGTACTCGACTGCCGTCGACGGAGAGACTCCCGATGACGAGAAAGCGCTGACGAATCAGATAAGGCTTACCGTATCTTTCGTTCTCGGAGAATTCTGACGATTCTGCTGCTGTCGTTTGTTATAATGAACGGCAGGTCGAGAGGAAGAACTTCGTCGAGGGCCTCCTCTGTGTCGACAGTCCAGGGCACCATCTCCCATTTCTTCTTTCTGTTCTTCTCTCCCGCCGCTATGTCCCATTTTGGTTTGAGGAAGGTGCAGGGAAAGAAGTGTCGTCCCTCCCCGTGCCTCATGAAGAAGGGGAGAGCCGTCTTCGGCCCGTCGTAGATGACAGCCATTTCATACTGCCTTGAGCTGATCCTGCTGAAGAGACGCATCGCGATGGGGTTGAATGAAGAGACCATTATCTTCGGCGCCAGTTCCTTTCTCCTTTCGAGCTCCTCCATAAGGAGAGTACATACCTCCCTGTTGAAATCCACGGCCTGGTCGGCCTTTATCTCGATATCATAATAGACGGGGCCGAGGGCATCGAATACCTCTTTCAGGGTTGCGACAGAGGGAGCTGCAGCCTTCACTTCGCTGTAGGTCGAATCCTCGACTCTGATATCGAGGCCGTAAACGCGCTTGAGGGAGTTGTCGTGAGATACCACGAGCACATGGTCCTTTGTCGGCCGTATGTCGAGTTCGACGCCGTCCGCGCCGTCTTCTATGGCCCTTCTGAACGACGCTACGGTGTTCTCTATCTCCATGAGGGGGGCGCCGCGGTGTCCCAGCACAAGATTGTGTGCATTGTCATTGAACATGTAAGAGTTCCTCTATTTCGCTTTTCCAGAGCGTCTCGTCAGGTGTTTCAAGTATGAGGGGGATGTCCCTCACTTCCTTACGCCTGACTATTTCATGGAACGGCTCCATTCCGATGAGGCCCTTTCCGAGGTTGTCGTGTCTGTCCTTCTTCGAGCCCAGCGGGACTTTTGAATCATTGAGGTGCATACCGAAAAGCTTTCCGCTTCCGAAGCGGGCGAAGAAGGAGTCGAGAACTCCGCCTGCATCCTCCCTGACGTCGTAGCCTGCGCCGTAGAGGTGAGCCGTGTCGAGGGTGAAGCCGGTCCTGTCCTTCTCGCTGATAAGGGAGAGAATTTCGTCAAGCTCCTCAAAGCTCGATCCGATGATAGTCCCCGCTCCCGCCGTGTTCTCGATTGCAACACGCATCGATGGACATTCCTTGAGAACGCCGTCGATCATCTCGGCACTTCTCCTTATGCCGTCTCTTCTCTCTCCTTCCTTGTATGCGCCGGGGTGTATGTTGATCACATCGAGCCCGAGGCTCTCAAGCCTCCGCATCTCGAGAAGAAAGAGCTCCATCGACTTCTCTCTGAGCTGCTCGTCCGGAGAGGCCGGGTTTATGAGGTATCCGGCATGGGGGAGCACTCCCTTTATGCTGTAGCCGTACTTCGTCATATTATCCCGGAAGGCAAGGGCCTCGCTTTCCTGAAGCTGAGGGCTCTTCCACATCCTCTGGTTCTTCGAGAATAGTGCAAAGCCCGTTGCTCCGAGACTGTGGGCACGTTCGACTGCAAGGGCAATTGATTCAGATATTGAAACATGCGGACCTATATATAACATGGACAAAGGATAATACTTTTCCCCGCATTGTGAAAGCTGAGTGTTTTACACTTGAGAAGCTAATCTCTATAATCATGGAATGGACAAAGAACTCAGAGAAGGGGGGAAGTACTCCTCCTTCACACTAATAGATGTTACGCCGTGTCCGGATTACAACGGCACAGGCTACCTTTTCAGACACGACAGAACAGGCTTCGAGGTATATTTCTTCTCGACCGAGGACAGCGAATGCTTCTTCTCATATAACGTATATACTCCTCCGGAGGATGACACGGGTGTCTTTCATATCCTCGAGCACACCGTGCTCACGGGAAGCAGGCGCTACCCTGTGCGCGATCCCTTCATGGATATGGACCGCAACAGCGTCAATACCTTCCTCAATGCGATGACGGGACCCGACAGAACCTATTATCCTGCGGCAAGCCCTCTCAGGAAGGACTTCGACAACATCTTCTGTGTATATACAGATGCCGTCTTCGATCCTCTCCTGAGGCGTGAGTCGTTCATGCAGGAGGGAATAAGGGCGACTCGTGACGGCTTCGAGGGCGTCGTCTTCTCGGAGATGAAGGGCGATGTGTCGAGCCACTCGAGCGTTGTCTTCAACACCCTCAACAGATATCTTTTCTCACCCTCCTCTCCGTACAGGTTCGAATCGGGTGGAGACCCGCGCTCCATTCCCGATCTTACATATGAGAAGTTCCTCGAAACCTACAGAAAGTATTACACGCCGGCGAATATGACGCTCTTTCTGTACGGAAATCTTGATGTGGAGGAGAAGCTTGAGTTTCTTGAGAGGGAGTACCTTTCGCATCGCGAGGCGGGGACGAAGGCCTCCCGGCCTTCTTATGAGAAGAGATGGACTGAGCCGCGCTTTGTGAAGGCTCAAAGCGACGCCGAAGAGGGCGAGGAAGGCTCGTCTGTGATGATGAGCTGGCTTCTCGGTCCGTCCTCGGATCCGCTTCTCAATACGACGCTCTCCATCGTCGTCGAGATTCTTCTCGGGAACCCCGGATGCCCGCTCTACAAGGCCCTCATCGATTCCGGCATCGGCCGTGACATAGCCGACGAAGGGGGAATGAACGATTCCTATTCGTCCTTGACTTTCTCGACAGGCTTCACAGGCGTTGACGAGAATGATACAGAGAGGGCTGCGTCGGTCATTCTCGAGAGCCTCAAGAGGATCGTGGACGAGGGCATAGACCCCCTCCTTGTCGAGGGAACGCTGAGGTCGGTCGAGTTCAGACTCCAGGAGATAAAGGAGGGAAATCCCAACGGCTCGAGGATATTCTTCTCCCGCATAGACAAGGGCTGGGCTTACGGCCGCAATCCCTCTGATATGCTCTCACCCCGGAGCGAGATCGCGGCTATCAGAAGGGAAATCGGGAGTAATCCGCGCTATCTTGAAGAATGGATCGAAAGGAACATCCTCAATAACCCCCACCGTCTGCTCTCGCTCGTCGTAATGGACGAGAACAAGGCTGCAGAGACGGAGAGGATAATCGAGGAGAAAAGGAAGCTCTGCGCACCCGCCTTCACAAGTGAGATGGAGAGAAGATTCCTCGAGTATGAGGAGAGCGAAGACAGAGCGGAAGAGAAGGCCACGCTTCCCCGCCTTACGCTTTCTGACATTCCGACGGCGATGACGACAATCCCGAGAGAGGAGAGAGACGGCATTCTTATATCGGCGATGGAAGCCGGCGGCATTATCTACGCCGATGCGGCATTCGATTGCAGCGACTTCTCGATTGAAGATCTTGAATACTGCTCGCTCATCACACGTCTCTTGACGATGACGAATGTCGGAGAGCTCTCGTACTCGGAGTTCCTGACGAGGCTGCGCTTCTCATCGGGAGGGTTCTCGGCTCTTCTGGAGACGGGAACAACAAAAGACGGAAGGGAGAGAGACTCTCTCATCATACGCTTCAAGAGCCTTGCTCAGTACTACGGCGAGACTCTCTCACTTGTGGAGAAACTCCTCACTGAGGGTGACTTCTCATCTTCCGAGAGACTGAGGGCTGCACTGAGGGATATACAGAGCGACTACGAGTCTGCCGTCCAGAGGGATGGACACCTCTTTGCCCTTTCTTCGGCATCACGCTTCTTCTCGCCCTCTCTCTACTCTGCAGAGAAGACACAGGGAATATCATTCTGGTTCAGAGTCAACGAGATGCTTTCATCCGACATCGACGCGCTGGCGGAAAAGATCGAGGCTCTTACAAGGAAGCTCTTTGTACGAAAGAGGCTCGTATGGCACATAGTCGCCGATGAGAAGAATACAGATACGGCCGCTCACCTCACATCCTCATTCCTCTCCCGTCTTGAGGGAGGTGAGGAGCCCCGAGCTTATACAAGAGGAGTAAGAGCGGGCTCGAAGAGGCTGTGTTATACGCTTTCCACAAGCGTGAACTACACGTCGCTTGTCTTCAAATCACCACCGGCGGAGGCTGAAGGGACTGCGGCGATGAGGGTATTTCTCTCTCTTTTATCGCGTTCGGCTCTCTGGGCGCTCGAGAGGGAGAAGGGCGGTGCCTACGGGACTTCAGCCTCCCTCGATATAAATGAGGAGATATGTCTCTTCTGTACATACCGGGACCCGAGACTCGACTCCTCGATCGATGATTACCGCCTTGCCGTAGAGTGCGAGACGATCACAGAGGAGAAGAAGGAGGACACCCTCCTGAGGGCGCTTTCGAAGGACCTCAGACCCACAGGTCCCCAGAGCAGGGGAATCGTGGACCTGAGACGTTATCTCTATGGAATAACCGATGAGCTGAGAGAGAGGCTCAGGGATGCGCTGCTCTCTGTCAGCGTGGAAGACCTCGAGAAGGCGAGGGAGAGGATTCTCTCCCTCATGGATGAGGGCGCCGCCGTCACTGTCATATCCTCGTCAAAGAGTGCACATTCCAGCCGTGAGAAATTCAGGATCATAAAATTGCCTTTTAACAACAAATGAGGGAAAAACCGTTGTACAATCATCAGAGGAGGAAGCCATGAAGTATATAGGAGCTCTCGACCAGGGAACAACAAGTACAAGGTTCATAATCTTCGACGACAGGAACAACATCGTCTCGACAAGTCAGCTCGAGCACAGGCAGATCTATCCCAGACCGGGCTGGGTTGAACACAATCCGGAGGAAATCTGGAAGAATACATGCTCTGTAATCGCGTCAGCTCTCGAGAAGGCGGGGCTTCAGGGCGAGGATCTCTCCGCTGTCGGTATAACGAATCAGAGAGAGACTGTCATCGCCTTCGACCGCGAGACGGGAAAGAGCTACCATAACGCCATTGTATGGCAGGACCTCAGGGGCGCCGAATTCATCGACAATGTATTACGTAAGACGGTGAGCGAGGAATACATACGCCAGAAGACGGGGCTTCTCTATTCTCCTTACTTTTCTGCAAGCAAGATAAGGTGGCTTCTCGATAACGTTCCGGCCGTGAAGCGGAATGCCGAGACGGGGCGTCTTGTCTTCGGGACGATCGACACCTACATGACATACCGCCTAACAGGAGGAAAGGCACTGGTGACCGATGTCACCAATGCATCGCGCTACATGCTCATGAATATCGCATCCCTCAAGTGGGATGACGAGATGCTCTCGCTTATCGGGGTAAAGAGGGAGTGTCTTCCCGAGATAGTATCCTCTTCGGGTGTCATCTACGGCTATACAGATCCCGACGGGCCGTTCAAGGCCTCGATTCCCGTATGCGGAATACTGGGTGACCAGATGGCCGCACTCTTCGGCCAGGCATGCTTTGACAAGGGAAGCAGCAAATGCACATACGGCACGGGGTGCTTCATGCTTGCAAATATCGGAGAGGAGATCTGCTACTCACAAAGCGGACTTCTGACGACGGTGGGCTACCGTATAGAGGGGAAGAAGCCTGTCTATGCACTCGAGGGCTCTGTCGCAGTTGCCGGATCACTTGTGCAGTGGGTGAGGGACAACCTCAAGATGGTCTCGTCGGCAAAGGAGCTTGATGAGCTTGCACAGTCTGTGCAGGACTGTGGAGGCGTCTACATCGTACCGGCATTCGCGGGGCTCTTCGCTCCCTACTGGCGAAGCGATGCCAGAGGCGTCATCGCAGGACTTACGGGGTATGCCTCCCGTGAGCATATATGTCGTGCGGTGCTGGAGGCTACGGCATTCCAGGCATACGATATCTTCTCGGCAATGGAGAAGGACAGCGGAGTCTCCATCTCATCGCTCAAGGTCGACGGCGGCATGACGAACTCATGGCCGCTGATGGCATTCCAGAGCGACATTCTTTCCAAGCCCGTCATACGCCCGGTCATCGCCGAGACGACTGCGCTCGGTGCCGCTTATGCGGCAGGACTGACTGCGGGTGTGTGGGAGAGTATAGACTCGCTCCGCTCCTACTGGAAGGAACAGACAAGATGGACGCCCACAATGGATGACAAGGAGAGGCAAAAAAAGGTACGATTCTGGAAGAAGGCAGTCAGCCGCACGCTCGACTGGGTGCAGGCTGAAGAGGAATGATTGATGCTTGATCTGTTTAACAGTCTTTCGGTCCCCGATTACCTGAGACTTATTCTTGAAACGATTATACTGACATACGTCATCTACAAGTTCTACATGGCGGTGTCGGAGACGAGGGCGAGGGAGCTCGCGACAATCCTCGCGACAGTCGTCATACTCTGCGGATGCGCTTACATACTGGAACTGAAGGTCATACTTACAGTCATGAAGACGCTCTTCGTTCCGCTTGTGATGGCGCTTGTCGTATTCTACACACCCGAACTCAGGAGGGCCTTCACAGGAACCTCGAGGCGCTCTCTCTTCCGTTCGTCGCAGACCTCGGCAAGCCAGCTCGACAGCGTTCTCACTGCATGTACGACGCTTGTGCAGAAGAAGCGCGGTGCGCTTATCATATTCCCGAGACACACAGATCTGAAGAACATCTACGAGTCGGGAACCAAGATAAACGCCGACCTTTCTGCAAACCTCATACTGACGATCTTCGATCACGATACACCCCTCCATGACGGTGCATGTGTTATCCAGGGGGGAAAGTGCACATACGCGGCATGCTATCTTCCCCTTTCGAAGCAGACCTCGATCAAGGATACCTTCGGCACGAGACACCGTGCGGCCCTGGGCCTGAGCGAGGAGTCGGATGCCGTCATCCTCATCGTCAGCGAGGAGACGGGTGCGATATCACTGGCATACAATGCGAACATCTACTACAATCTCGACACCGCAGTTGTGAAGGAAATGCTTTTGATGCTTCTCAGCGGCAGGGACGTAGTTCCGCAGGATATAAAGATAGAGAGTAAGGAGGATGAAGGCAGTGCAGTCACAGAATAAGTTCACCTCCGCCGTATTCGGCAACTGGATCGTCAAGATAATCTCCTTTATCTGCGCCCTGGCCATCGTCATTTCGATCAGGTTCCTCAATGCAACGGACAGAACCGTCACGATTCCGATCACAGTGACATTCGCCCCGGACAGCCCCTATGAGGCAGTATCTTTAGTGCCCGATTCCATCGATGTAGTAATCACAGGTGCCGACAGTGTCATATATCTCGTGGATCCGTCCCTCATAACGGCATCCGTCGACTTTTCAGATGTCGCATCAAGCGGAATAGCACGCCGCTCTGTCTACCTCGAGTATGACAGGGATATCTTCTCATCAAGCGGCCTCAGCATAACCTCATCCCCCATGACGGTGCGTATTCTCTTCGAGGAGAAGAAAGCAGAGTGATCAAAGGGATCGGAACCGACATTGCCAGAATTTCCCGCTTCGGGAATATGGAGAAGGGAGTGGAGAAGAAGATCTTCACTCCCTATGAAATCAGCGAGGCGGAGAGGAGGGCGAAGAGGGAGGAGTATCTCTCGTCCCGCTTTGCCGCAAAGGAAGCCTACGTCAAGGCACTCGGCACCGGCTTCGGCGCTCTTTCCCCCTGTGACATCGAGATAAGGGAAGACGGGAAGGGTGCCCCGTACATCAGCGTGAATGGCATAAGGGAAGCGGGAGTGATGCTCTCGCTCTCACACGACGGGGATTACTCCGTGGCGTTTGTTGTAATAGAGAATGAGTAGGAAAGACTGGAAGAGACCATCTGTTTCAATGCCCTCCGACAAGAGGAGGATAAAGCTTACCGTAAGCTACGACGGCTCGTTCTTCCACGGCTGGCAGGAGCAGAGTGACGCACTTTCCGTGCAGGAGGTGCTCTCGAAGGAGGTGAGTGCAGTTCTGGGCGAGAAGACGGAGGTCTTCGGCTCGGGGCGCACAGATGCGGGCGTTCATGCCCTGGGGCAGGTTGCGCACTTCGACACATCCTCTTCAATCGAGGCTTCGAAGTGGGCCGTCATTCTCAATTCCCGGCTTCCCTCTTCGGTGAGGGTGCTCTCCTCCGAAGAGAGTGAGGGTGTCTTTCATGCACGCTTCACCGCAATGGCGAGGGAGTACTGGTACTTCATAAAGCCCTGGAAGAATATGCTCCCCTTCGACGTGGGTCATGTGACGGGTGTGAAGAGAATGCCAGACATTGCTCTTCTTAACGCCTATGCAGAGATCCTCAGGGGAACGCACGACTATACAACATTCTGTTCTTCGCGTGATATATGCCCCTCGAAGGTGAGAGATATCTACATATCACACTGGAGTGAGGAAGAAGACGGCTGGGGACTCGGATTTCTGAAATACAGGGTCGTCGGCAACGCCTTTCTCTACCATCAGGTGAGAAGCATGGTCGGGACTATGGTCGAGTGTGCACTCTCTCTCGAAAGCCCGGAGAGCTTCAGAGAGCGCCTCGAGAGCAGGGACAGATCGAAGGCAGAGAAGACATATCCTGCAGGGGGGCTCTACCTTGCAGCGATAAGCTATGACGAGAACGAGTACAGCTGGTTCGAGGAAGAAGAAAATGGACGAGAATCTCACTAAGGAATGTTTTTTAACTCTGGCAGATAAAGCTGTTTCCGCCCTCGAGGGTGATGCACTCATGGAGGAGCACGGAAGATATGACTACACCGTCACACGCGGGGAGACAGCCGCTCTCTCTGACTTCATCTCGTCGTGCCATAAGTGCGACGCCTGTTTTCTCCGCCGCATTTACGCCGAACCGGTGCTTCAGCCCGGCTCAGCATTTCTCTTCGTCCTTCCTTATCCCGAAGGTGATACGCTTCTCTCCTCCGAGTCCCGCTCCTACTTTACGAAGTGGATCGCAGCCATGGGCTACGACATGAAGAGCGTCTCGCTCTCTGCTCTCATAAAGTGCCCTGTGCAGAAATTCACGAAGGAGAGTGCAGACATATGTAAGGATTATCTGAGGGATGAGATGAAGAGAACTATGCCGCGCGCCATCGTCCTCCTTGGAGAGGATACAGCTATCTATATGCTCCGCCGCACTCTCCCTCTCGACTCTCTCCGCCTTCACACATACCGCATCAACGGCATTCCGGCCTTCTGTACATACAGCCCGTCAGATCTTGTGAAAGAGAGAGCTTTAAGAGCGAGAATCTGGGAGGATCTCCAGTACATAAGAGATCAAATCAAAAGCGGGGGAGGAACGGTGTGAAGTGGGTTGAAGTAATACTCAACGTTCCGTTCAACATGAGATTTACATACTCCGTACCGGAAAAGATGGAAGAGGAGTGCGTCTTCGGTCGTCGTGTCGTCGTACCGTTTTCCCGGGGCGAGAAGACGGGATTTGTCGTGAAGGAGATGGACTCTGTTGAAGATACCGATTACGAGATAAAGGCCGTAAGGCGTGTCGTCGACAAGACGGCGGTATTCACACGTGACAATCTTGAAACGGCAGAGTGGATGAACGAGATGTATCTCTCTCCCGTCGGAGTAAACCTCTCCTCGATGATTCCCTCCGGGCGCCGGGGGAGCGAATACTCACCCTTCAATACGATATCTACATTCTCGAGAGTCGAGCACCTGACAGAGGAGCAGGAGGCGGCACTTGAAAAGCTCAGAAACGGAGGGAAGGGAATATACTACATATTCGGAATAACGGGCTCGGGTAAGAGCGAGGTTTACCTCAGGCGCGCAGAGGATATAATTGCCGGAGGAAAGCAGGTTTTATACCTCGTTCCCGAGATAACGCTCACCCACCAGCTCAGCGGGGAGGTCTACTCCCGTTTCCGCGGCCGTGTCGCCGTCCTCCATTCGGCCCTGACGCCGTCGCAGAGACTGAAAGAGTGGCTGAGAATCATGGGCGGTGAGGTCGACATAGTAATCGGAGCAAGGAGCTCCGTCTTCGCGCCCTTCAGCAATCTCGGACTCATAATAATCGACGAAGAGCATGAGGCGGCGTACAAATCGGGGTCGGCACCACGCTATCATGCGCGACAGGTTGCACAGTACAGGGCACAGAAGTGCGGAGCCGAGCTCATAATGGGCTCCGCGACCCCCTCTCTCGAGGCCTGGAGGCTCATGAGGGAGCAGAAGCTTACTGCCGTCGTCATGAAAAACCGTATCGGGGAGGGAAGATTCCCCCGTGTCAGCATCGTCAACATGACGGGCGAGACGAGATTCATCAGCCCCGTTCTCGAGAGCGAGATACGAAAGGCACTCGAGATGGGAAGAGGAGTAATCCTCTTTCTCAACAGAAGGGGCTTCTCATACGGCTATGTCTGCGCCTCCTGCGGTCACATCATCGAGTGCCCGAACTGCTCTGTATCTCTTACATATCACAAGACGGGGCGGAAGCTCGTCTGTCACACATGCGGCTATTCCACGCCCCTTGTAAAGACATGCCCACAGTGCAGAAGCCGGGATCTCATGCCCTCGGGCTTCGGCACAGAGATGGCCGAGGATGAGGTGAGGCAGCTCTTTCCCTCGAAGAGAATCGAGAGACTCGACACAGATTCGGTAAACGGCGACAGGAAAAAGCTTGGAGCCATTCTCGAGGAGTTCCGAAAGGGGGAGATTGATATACTCCTCGGAACACAGATGATAGCAAAGGGACTGAACTTCCCCCTTGTCTCGCTTGTCGGGGTGCTCAATGCCGACAGCTCCCTCGCGCTTCCCGATTTCCGTGCCGGTGAGAGGACATTCGACCTTTTGTATCAGGTTGCAGGGCGGGCGGGGCGCTACAGAGACGACGGCCTTGTGATCATACAGACAAGGCAGAGCAGCGCGAGCGCGATATCGAAAGTGGCACTCAACAAGGTGGAGGAGTTCTATGATTCAGAGCTTTCCGAGAGGCGTGAGACGGGCTTTCCCCCGTACTCGAGGCTCGTCAATCTCACACTCAGAAGCCGCAGCGAGGAGAAGGCGAAGGAGAGTGCGGATAAGCTTGAAAAGCTTGCCGTCTCGCTCTCTTCCGGCTTTGAAGATATCGAGATATTCTCTTCCTCCCCCTGCCTTATAGAGAAGATGGCGAATCAATGGCGCTACCATGTGCTGCTCAGGTGCACGAGAATCGGGGAGCTTCTGGCATTTACAAGGAAGCTGACCCTGGATTACAAAGTTCCCTCCTCCGTCCATCTCGAGATAGATGTAGACCCGCAGAGCGTGCTCTGAAAAAAGAGGGGACACATTCCTGTGTCCCGCCCTCTTTCTTTATGAAAGGTGCTTATCTTACTTCTTCAAGGGAAATCGAGAGTCTGTCCACAGGCTGGTTGATTTCAGCTTTGATTGTTGTCTCTCCCTTTCCGACGGGAGTCTTCGACGTGTAGCGGATATCTTTCATGAAGATCCAGTCGGACTCCGAGTATTCCTTATCTGATGTGTTTTCGAGAGTAAGGTAGATTATCGTCTTACCCTTCAGGATATCGAGAACGGCAGAAGTGAGACGCACGCTGCTCTTCTTATCGGGAGCATAGATGAACTTGCACTTTTTGAGAACGTCCGTCGAAGAGTACTCGGTCCCGGCATCGCTGACAGTGATGACGCTCTCCTCCCCGCTATCTCCGTCTTCATCAGCTTCTTCAGCTTCTTCAGATGGCTTCTCTTCCTCTTCCTCAGCCTTGACAGCTTCGTCTTTCTTCTCTTCTTCAGCCGGTGCTTTCTCTTCAGCTTCAGCTGCAACCACAGGAGCTGTTCTCTTCACAGGCTTCGGCATCGTACTTCTTTTCTGCATGACATATGCGTCGCTCAGGCTCTGGCCGTCTACCACGAAGTAGAGCTCGCGTCTGCGGTAGTATGCATAGACGAGGATGTTGATGACGCATAGAGCGGCATAGAGTGCAGATGCTGTCAGCTTTCCGTATGTCATCTCACCGAAGATGATGACGAGCATCATAAGAATACGGAACGTCGTGGAGAAGAGGATTGCCCTGCGTCCGAAGTGCGTCAGGCCCAATAGTCCCACGAGGGAGACGGTGAAGAGAATGACGGTGACGAAGGGGAACATCAGGATGAATGCATTGATGTAGCCTTCCATCGTCGTGAATGTCAGTCTCCCTATGTCATAGATATTGCCGATGGCGACATAGACGTAGAAAGCGATTGTTATCGGAAGATAGAAAATAGTGATGAACTTGTGCATGACAAGTTTTGGTAGTCCGGTCTCGTTTTTCATAATTACATATAGTGTATTTCTGAAAAGACGTTTTTTCCATAGAAAAACTCATGCTTTTTCTTAATCTCGTTATCTGATATGATTTCTGTCGGAGTTTTCTGATGATAAGCGGCCGCAAGGAAAGAGTTGATTTTGTTCTGTCCCGTATAAGAAATGACGGCGGAAGGTACGTCGTCGCAGTCGACGGCCCCTGCGCCTCGGGTAAGACCACCCTTGTGGACGACCTTGCACAAAGAATAACGTTTTCCCGTATAGCGATGGATGATTTCTTCCTCCCGCCCGAACTCAGAACTCCCTCCCGCTTCAGCGAAAAGGGCGGAAACATACACTACGAGAGATTCATCGACGAGGTTATAACACCGCTTGGAGAGGGTAAAAGCTTTACATACCGCCGTTTCTCATGTAGAACGCTCTCGTACGACGGAGCTGTCACCATTCCGGAGAGCGGCCTTGTCATAGTAGAGGGAAGCTACGCCCTCCATCCGAAGTTTCCGCACTACTGGGATACCTCGTTTCTGCTTTCAATAGAGAGAGACGAGCAGATAAGACGGCTCTCCCTCCGTTCTCCGGAGAAAATGGATATGTTCATATCGAGATGGATTCCCCTCGAGGATGAATACTTCAAAGGATGTGATATCTCATCACGTGCGGTGTATATCCTCTAGACGAGCCTCACTCTTGAGAGCACCATCTCAAGATCGGAAATCGCGGCCGAGATACGGCGCCTTGCGTCGTTGATCCTCGACTGCACGAGGATGTCGGCAAAAAGGCCGTCCCAGAAGAAGTCGGCGAATGTCAGAAACGAGCCGATGTCGATGTTGATATTCTCAATCCCGTCAAGCTCCCGCTTGAACTCCCAAAGGTACTCCCGGCTCTGGTAGATATAGTCCCTCGCTCTGTCGATATTGCTGTGTTTGACAAACGTCGTGAACATCCCGCCCCCGAAGATATCGAGAAGCCCCCAGTTCGATGCCGAGTCCAGCGCATCAAGCGCCTCCTCAAGGCAGGCCTTCGCTTTCTCTCCCTTATCGATTGCCGTGTAGTTGATCATGAGCATAGTTTAACCTTTCAGGGGAACGGTGTGTGAAAAAAGAAACAGAAATCACCGGAACGCACAAAGAAGGAGAAAACAGCTCAACATCGCAGAAAACCTTTCCTCCAATAACACAAACGATGTCCTGAAACGATCAGAGACGAGAGAAAACTATTGCCAATTTTCTGGGGGGGGCTAAGCTTAAAGGGGTTGAGGAGAGGGTTTTAAACCGTTCCTGCTGTGTGCAGGGATGCATCGTGTGCTCCTCATACCGAAAGAGAGGGAAGTATGAGAAAATATCTGCCTTTAGTTATTGTATGTCTGACTCTTTTGACACTTTTAGCATCATGTGATGAGAAGCCTGATTCCTCACAGATAGTGGAATATTCAACACCGACAATCAAAGGGACGATATCTATACCTGAAGGTAGTGGTATCTCTCCTGAGAGTATCTATGTGAAGGTGATAGATCCATCCAATAATACGGTGACAATTCAGAAGGTCAAAGCAGACAGGACATTCGTCATCCAGAATCTGAATGCAGATACGAAGTACAGGCTGCTTTTCACAAGCAGTGAGCCCGACACAATAAACCGCCGTGACATAAAACCGGATAAGACAGACGGCGTCGGCGGCTGGGTCGAGGAGGTTGTTCCTGCCACTCAGGAAGGAAAGGACGTCGGCACTGTAAAGATGAAGCCCCTCGGAACAATCAAGGGAAAGGCTCTTGTCGACGGTGCATCCGAGCATTACGACACGACAGTCTATATCCCCGGAACATCCTATGTCGCCATGACAGACAAGGACGGAAACTTCTCCATCTACAATGTTCCTGAAGGCACTTATACACTTCGTTACGTCCATGAGGACTGTGTTGCGGTGATGACGGAGAATGTCATGGTCGTATGCACAGATGAACTGGCGAATCCTGAAAAGACAGTGGGAGAGGTCAAACTCTTCAGTAACAGAGGAAGTGTAGAAGGAAGAGCTGTGTTCGGCGACTCTTCCGATTCGACGGGAATCACGATAAAACTCGAGAGCGAAGACAGGACAAGGAGCTACACAGGCTCGACGTCAGCAGATGGAAAGTACACCATCTCGGATGTCGTACCCGGCAGATACAGAGTCATAGCCTCTTATTCGACATATCAATCCGAAATGACAGATTACTTTACTGTACAGGCTGCTACCATTACATCTGTGCCGACAATACTTGAACTTTTAGGTGAGTACGGAGTGGTCAGCGGAAGCGTATCAACAGCTGACTCGGAGAATAAAGAAGGAATACAGATCCTCATTAAGAGTACAGACAGTATAGACAGTTATGCTACTACTACAGATTCAGACGGTGTATTCATCAAAAAGGTAAAACCCGGGGAGTATACTATAACTGCGTCCAAGATAGGCTATTCTTCAGTAACTTTGGATGCTTTTGTAGTCAATGCAGGAGATAGTCTTACTCTGCCTATTCCTGTGCTTTCGTCCACAAGTGCAAGTGTTACCGGATTTGTCACCCTCGAAGGCGGGGCCGATAACGGCGGTGTCATAATCACGATTACAGATTCCACAGACAGCAGTGTCGTTTATTCGGCGACATCCGCTTCCGACGGCTCCTTCCGTATAACCGGTATTACAAAGGGAGGAAGATATCTTCTAACTTATTCGAAGGAAGGATATGTATCGAACTTGAGCAACAGCGTTGATGTGACGGTCGGTAAAGTATCAACGGCTGCTTCTGTAACGATGAAGTCCGTTGTGTCGACAGTATCGGGAAAGGTGCTGCTCGAAGGGGCCTCATCACATGAAAACGCAACGATACTTCTTAAGAATGAAAGTAATCAATATACAACTACGACAGACCAGAAGGGTGAGTACAAGATAAACAGGGTCCTTCCCGGAACATATACTCTCATGGCAAGTAAGGACGGTTATGTAACTGCTCTGACAAATGAATTCGTCATCGAGTCATCATCGGAGAAGGAGGTTGAGCTGTTGACTCTCTCCGTTGCAATCCGTTCTATAACAGGCACTGTCAAGCTCGAACTTCTCACCGATTACGCCGGAGCCCTTGTTACTGCCACCAATCTGGCTGACTCGACTGAGGTATATTCTGCAATCACGAACAGCGCCGGTGTATATACACTTGCGGGAATGACACCGGGAGAATACAGCATCGTCATTTCATATACAGGTTACAGAACAGAAACGCTTCCGACTGTAAATGTTGTCTCATCAACAGTGACGACGATTCCTCTTACCGAGATCAGCATAATCAGGGGGACGATAACAGGCGTTGCAGAGCTCGAAGGACGCAGCAGCAGTGCAGGCATCAAGGTTGAACTTCTCAGGGGTTCCACTGTCTACGAAACGACAGAGACGGACACTTCAGGAAGCTATTCATTCAATGTACCGCAGGGGAACTATACCGGAGTCAGGTATTCATATACTGATTTCGCTCCGTTAACTCTTTCGAGTGAACTCGCGCTCTTTGCCGATAACTATATCAGTATGGGGAACAAAACTCTTACTGCAACACACAACAGTGTGTATGGAACAGTTGATGTTCTGACAACAGATGATGAGAGTAACGTTACCATCAGTTTCGAAGGAGGGGTATCCATTGAAAGCTACACCACATCATCCGACGGTTCATTCCGCTTCGATCATGTTCCTGTCGGCTCCTATACTCTCCGCCTCAAGAGACAGGACTGCTCGGATATAACGATTCCGGTTGAAGTAAAAGCTGCAGACGGCATAAACCTTGGTAAGATTGAAGTCACCCCCAACACTGCAACAATCAAGGGTAAGGTTAATCTTGAAAACGGACTTTCGCTTTCGAAGGTGAAGGTCTCTGTCGATATGGGAAGCGGTAAAGTTCTTGAAACTCTCACCGACGACAGCGGACGCTATGAAATCGGCGGAGTATCGATTGCAGATGAATACACGGTAACATATTCAAAGAACGGCTGGGACAGTAAGACACTGCAGATTTCTCCGAAACTGAATAAAATAGAAGTGAGAGAAATGGCCGAAATCACCCTTTCTGATACTACAGCACCCGTAATCTCATCTGTTGTCATCAACAGTGGTGCAAACACTACAGATAACAAGAACATAACGCTGAACATAACGGCAGCAGATGAAGGCTGCGGGCTTGAGAAGATCATGGTTACATACGACAATGACTTCGACAGAGCTACTCGCCGCTATGATTATTCCTCGATTTTCAACTGGGAGCTCCCGGCTGAAAACGATACATACACAGTCTATGTAAAGGTTGTCGACAGATCCGGCAATGTTTCTGAATCCTCCAGTGCCTCGATAAAACTCACTGACCAGAAGACTGAAGTCTCCGGCGTCCTTTCCGGCGATAAGCTTATAT
>CAVACS010000032.1:0-20611 GCA_963587105.1 Anaerovoracaceae bacterium
GTCCTTCGCCAATGTTACGGGAGGTTTAGAGTCCGCATCACCCTGTACCCGTCAGAATTGTTTAAACACGGACCGTAGAGCGAGAGGCTGGGACCACACCCATCGGTACCTCTAGATTCTCCCGTAACGTAGTCTAGAGCACTGAGGCTAATCAACAAGGGTATGCTCACTTTCGCTGCATACCCCGGCCCTTGTCCCGTGGGTTGTTGATGGCTACTTTATACCCGATCGCCTCCTTTCTGAGAAGAATGAAGCGAAAAAAAAGGACTCGTCATGAGTCCTGATATGGGCGGTATAAGGATTGAACTTATGACTTCCACCACGTCAAGGTGGCACTCTCCCGCTGAGTTAACCGCCCAATCTTCCATGAACTATAAACCAAACGGGTTGATGTGTCTAGTCACTTCAGAAAGAATTTGATAAGTCTCCGGTTTCTTTCCGTATAGGGGCGGTAGCGCATGGGAAGGTCGATCCAGGTCTTCTTATCGACTATCGAAGTATAGTGCGAGAAGCTGTCGAAGCCGCTCTTTCCGTGGTAGCCGCCCATTCCGCTCTCTCTTACTCCGCCGAAGCTCATTTCGCTTGTCGCAAGATGTATAAGGGTGTCGTTTATGCATCCGCCGCCGAAGAGGGTGTGTGTCATTACATACTCCGCCTCCTTCCTGTCGGATGTGAAGATGTAGAGGGCGAGGGGGTGGTCACCGCTATTTATATAGTCGATGCACTCATCGATGGTGTCGTAGGTGAGAACGGGGAATACGGGGCCGAATATCTCCTCCTGCATGACTCTGTCGTCCTTCGTTATATCACTCAGAATCGTAGGTTCTATCTTGAGTGTAGATTCATCATAGCGTCCTCCGAGGATGGTCTTCGATTCGTCGAGGAGCCTGATGATTCTCGAGAAGTGCTTTTTATTGATTATCTTTCCGTATTCCGGGTTTTCCAGGGGCTTTTCCCCCGTCATCCTGATAACTTCCTTTCTGAGAAGATTCTCGAATTCGGTTTTCACGCTTCTGTCGACGAGGATGTAGTCCGGCGCTACACAGGTCTGGCCGCAGTTTATGAGCTTTCCGAAGGCCGTGCGCCTTGCACTGAGCGCGAGATCGGCATTCTTCGTTATTATGCACGGGCTCTTTCCTCCGAGCTCGAGTGTCAGAGGCGTCAGATGCTCAGAAGCCTTGGCCATCACAAGCTTTCCCACCTCCTTGCTCCCGGTGAAGAAGATATAGTCATAGTCCATCTCCAGAAGCGATGCGTTCTCCTCTCTTCCTCCCTCGATAAGGGCGACAAGAGCCTCGTCGAAGGTCTCTTCGACAAGCTTTTTCAGAATGTGTGAGGATTCCGGGGAATATGCCGAGGGTTTTATCATGGCGGTATTACCTGCAGAGAGGGCATCTGCAAGGGGTTCGAGTGTCAGCAGTACGGGGTAATTCCACGGGCTCATTATGAGTGTGTTGCCGTAGGGAAGGGGACGGGTGAACGAGCGGGAGGCAAACTGGGACAGCGGCGTGTGTACCCTTTTCTCCTTCATCCATCTTCTGAGATGCTTTCTGATGTATGTAATCTCACCCAGCGTCAGTCTTATCTCGCACATGTCGCTTTCGGCTTCACTCTTTCCGAGGTCTGACATAAGTGCTTCTCTCAGAGCGTCAGAGTATTTCTCTATTGCACGGTAGAGCTTATCGAGGGCCTCCATACGGCTTTCATACGAGAGGGTTCTTCCCTCACTGAAGTATGCTTTCTGCTTCGCCTTTATCTCTTCAATCTTTTCTCTTGTCATAGAAATGATGATACAGAGAAAGTCACTTCAATGCCACTTTTTCTTTCCTGATGACCTTCTGTGTCCACTTTCCCGATCTGTATCTCAGAATGAAGAGAACCGACCTGACAGCCCAGTCGATGTACATACCCCACATGACGCCTCTGAGACCGAAGCCGAGGGAGAGGCCGAGGATGCGTGCCGATGCGACACGGAAGATCCACATCGAGCTTACGGCCGTGATCATCGTGAAGCTTACGTCTCCGGCGCTCTTGAGAGCCTGGGGGAGTGTGAACGAGAGCGGCCATATGAGCATCTGGATTATGAGGTTCTCGTATGTGACGAGAAGGGCAAGGGAGCTTGTCTCTGCGCTGTATGAATAGATCCTGATGATAACGGGAAGAAGTGCCATCACAACAAGCGACGTCGCGGCTATCGAGAGATAGGCCGTTCTCATGAAGTATTTCGTGTACCATCTTGTCTCGTCGAAGCGTCCCGCTCCGCAGCTTCTGCCTCCGCATACCATGAGTGCCAGTCCCGTGGCCGTCCCTGTGATGTTTGCAAAGGTTCCCATGTTGTCAAGGAAGGCAAAGGATGCCGTCGATGCCGTTCCGCATGCCGCTATTGTCGATATGGTTACGATCTTGCCCAGCTGGAAGATGGAGCTCTCCGCTCCCGAGGGCAGTGCTATCGAGAAGATCGTCTTCGCCATTGAAAGGTTGAACTCGAACCTGAGAAGGGAGTCTATATATACCCTCAGCTTATGGGAGTGTATAAGAACGAGGAAAATCGCTGCCATTACGATCCGGGAGAAGAGTGTGCTCAGTCCCACTCCGAAGGCCCCCATGTTGAATGCAAAGAGGCAGACGGCGTTTCCGATGATGTTAACTATGTTGCCGATTGTCGAGACGACGAAGGTGGACTGTGTCTTTCCCTGTGCACGGAATACGGCGGTAAGAGAGGATGTCAGGGCCATGAACGGCAGCGAGAGTATGATGGGAAGAGAGTAGTCGAGAGCTGCACGGAAGACATCCTCCTCTACAGTGCCGTAGATCAGCCTCAGAATCTGCTCTCTGAATGCGAAGAAGACACCTCCTACAACGAGTGCGACACTAAGTGCAAGGTACAGAAGCTCCTTCGAGGCGAAGCGTGCCCTTTCATCGTTGTCCATTCCGAGGAGCTGGCTTACGATGACGCTTCCTCCCGTTCCGAATGCGGAGAAGAGGGCGATGAGGAAATTCTGTATCGTATTGAAGCAGCTGACGCCGCTGACGGAGGCTTCTCCTGCCTGTGCGACCATCATTGTATCTGCAATGCCGACGGTGACTGAGAGCAGGGTCTCCATCAGAAGAGGATAGTATATGTGTCTGAGATCTTCCTTCGAGAAGAGCATAGGGTGATCAAGAGGTTTCATAACAAGATGAAAATAGTCACAAAGCCTCTCTCTTTCAAGACTTCTGACACAATGAGATAAGCTTTCGACTTTTTTATCCTCCTTCTCATCTTTCGATTGTCCTTCTGCGATGACCTGATTCCTCTTTTGAGCTATCATCTTCCGTACGGAGGCGAATATGGACGTTTGGGCACACAGAGGTTTTTCGAGCATATATCCTGAGAATACGATGCTGGCATTCGAGAGAGCCGTCGAGAGCGGGGCTGACGGTATAGAGATGGATGTACATCTCTCATCGGACGGCTGGCCCGTGGTGATTCACGACGAAAGTCTTCTCAGAACGGGAGGAGTCGACAGGATGGTCGGAGAGTGCACCCTCGACGAGCTTACTCATACTGTCGTTTCGAAGACCCAGGGCGGCAGGTACAACACCACCGTTCCGTCCTTCGACGAGTTCTGCGCCTTCGTCAGGGATAGCGGTACGAGGGCGAATGTCGAGCTCAAGAGCGGCGTAGTCTATTACCCCGGACTTGAGGAGAAGGTTGCCGCGGCCGTCAGAAAATACAGAATCGAGGACAGGGTCATCTTCTCGTCCTTCAACTGGCTGAGCCTTGTCATGATAAAGAAGATTCTGCCGTCTGTGCCCTGCGGACTGCTCTTCGACTCTTATATGAATGCACGGCATATCGCGCTTCTTGCGAAAAGGGCAGGAATGGAGTATCTCCATCCCGACTTCTCCTGTATAAGCGATGAGATGGTAAGGGAGGCGGAAGAGGCCGGTATCGGGATAAACGCCTGGACGATAAACGGCGAGGAGCAGCTGAGAAAGCTCATCGGATGGGGCGTGAAGGGCGCAATAACGAACTCTCCGGACATGTGTCTTGCAGTTCTGGGAAGATTCACAAGAAAGAGGATATATTGACCGGCCCTTTATATGCTTTTCAGCGTTTCACCTTCATAGAAGGAGTAGGGGATGAGGATGTTCTTCTCCCCGTTCTGGGTGCCGTTGATTATTGAAAAGAGCATCTCCGCGGCCGTCAGTCCCTTCAGATATCCCTGCTGGTCTATCGTTGTGAGTCTGTGGCCGAAGTAGCTGCTGCGGTATGTTCCGTCGAATCCGACCACCGATACATCCTCGGGCACCCTCAGCCCCCTCTCCTGGAGGCACTCGATGACTCCTATCGCCTGTATATCCGACATTGCAACTACAGCCGACGGAAGTCCGTTCTCGAGGATCTTCTGACATGCATTTCTTCCCCCCTGTACCGTAGTGCTCTCCGGGTACTGTCCCGGAGGCAAAGTAATGCGGTATTCATTGAGGGCCTTTCTGTAGCCGATACTGCGGAAGTTCGCGACTCCCGGAGGGATGGTGTCCGTACTCTCGATGTAGGCGGCGCCGAGAAGCGTCACGACCGCTATATCCCTGTGTCCCCTCTTCAGGACCTCCGTCATCTGTGTATAGGCGGCATCGGTATTGTCGACGGAGACGCTGTAAGCTGCCTCGTTGTCTATGGCATCGAGTCTCACAAGAGGGAGCTTCCTCTTCTTCAGGGCCTCCCTGACACCTCCTCCGAAGTCGAGCCCCATTCCTATGATGCCGTCGACAGTCGCGCTCTTGATGGCTTCGGCGATCGAGGAGTGGAGCGGGGGAATCAGGGTTAATGTATATCCGTTCTTCTCGCACACCGTACCGATCCCCCTCAGGATATCGACGACGTGTGGATTGTCGAGTGTCGTGTCGAAGGCCTGCGGAAGCAGAAAGCCGAGGGAGAAGTGCTTTCCGAGCGAGAAATTCCTGGCCATCGGGTCCGGGATGTAATCGAGCTCCCTGGCGACCTTGAGTATTTTCTTCACTGCTTCTCCGCTTATTCTTTCCGGGTTGTTGAATGCAAATGAGACGGCTGTCTTGGAGTAGCCGCTCTTCTTTGCTATATCTGCTATCGTTATTCTTTTGTCACTCATGTCTCGAACCAGCCTAAACTAGTTTACATACAGTTCATTCGTTTTTCAAATACGATTTTCACCCGCTTTTATCAGACACTTTTCCATCATCTTTCTCTGAAGTGTCGAAATTGCATTCTCCGGGTAGAAAAAAACAGACTCATCATTGTTGCCCCTTTTAACATTTCTTTATTATATTTTCTGTTATAGAAAATAAAATCGAACACTTTTTAAGGGAGGTAGTCATGGGTTTTGGCAAACAGCTGAAGGAAGTCGCCGCATCAGTTCTGCCGATTGTGGTAATAGCATCGGTTCTCGGCTGGATATTCGGTATCTTCACACTTCTTTCATTCGCCCAGTTCCTGTTCTCCGCTCTTCTTGTAGTACTCGGACTGACACTCTTTCTTCTCGGTGTCAACGTCGGTTTCCTTCCGGTGGGCAACCATCTCGGAGCCATGATAACACAGAAGAGGAATGTGCCGCTCCTGGTATTCTCGGGAATAGGGCTTGGTATTCTTATAACCCTCGCGGAACCTGATGTGAAGGTCCTTGCGGACCAGGTCGCATCGATGAAGAGCGGGCTCAGTTCATCGCTTCTTGTTTTCATCATCGCAATCGGAGTCGGAGTATTCATGGCCATAAGCTATGTCAGGGCGCTTACACGCTTCTCGCTCAAGATTACGATGGCAGTCGGTGTCGCACTCATGTTCATCGCCGCATCGTTTGTTCCGGAATTCTTCGTTTCCGTCGGCTTCGACAGTGGCGGCGCAACGACGGGCCCCATGGCCGTTCCGTTCATCATGGCCCTCGGTATGGGAGTTGCATCGGTACACGGACACCATGAGGAGGATTCCTTCGGATACACGGGAATCGCATCGATCGGACCTGTTCTTGCAATACTTGTCTTCGGCGCATTCATGGGGGGCGGAAGCGGCAGCATCGTAACTGAGGAGACTGTCTCGGGAGGAATGCTCGAGATGTTCACAGAGGTTGCACTCTCCGTCACCAAATCGCTTCTTCCGCTTGTTATAATCTGTGTTCTCGTCCAGATCTTCTTCATGAAGCTGCCGAGAATCAGGGCAACGAGAATGTACATGGGTATTCTCTACTCCTATGTCGGGATCACCCTCTTCCTTTTTGCCGTCGAATCGACATTCATGGATATAGCACGTACTCTCGGACGCACGATAGCCACAATCGCTCCGGGCTCTCTTATCCCGATCGGCCTCGTACTCGGTGCCTGCGTCGTTCTTGCAGAGCCTGCAATCTGGGTCCTTACCGAGCAGGTTGAAGAGGTCAGTGAAGGCAAGATCAAGCGCTTTCTGCTTCTTGCATTCATCGCCATAGGTGTTGCATGCGCCGTAATGCTCAGCATGATCAGGGTCATCAACGGAACATCGATCTGGTACTTCCTGCTTCCCGGTTATGCTGTGATAGTCGCGCTCCTGCCCTTCGTTCCGACGCTTTTCGTGGGAATCGGCTTCGACAGCGGCGGCGTCGCCACAGGCCCGATGTCCTCGACTTTCCTTCTGCCGTTCGTTTCCGGTGCGGCTGCAGTTCTTGCCGAGGATCCGTCGAGCATGGCGTTCGGCATGATCGGTCTCATTGCGATGATGCCTATCCTCGCCATCGAGATACTCGGTCTCGTATTCTCGCTCAAGGTAAAGAAGGGACAGAAAAACGTGGAGGAAAAAAATGATTAAGGGAAAGATGCTTTTCGCAATCGTGAACAAGGGTGATGCCTCGAAGGTGATGGACGCCATACGTCTCAGGGGAGCCTGGGGCGGCACGATACTCAATGCACACGGTACGGCCCCGACTTCGATACTCTCTATGCTCGGACTCGGAGACAGCAAGAAGGAGATTCTGCTTTCGATGCTGAACGAGACGATAGAAAAGGGATGTCTTGAAAGTCTCGGAGGCCTCAGATGCAAGGGCGTTGTCGCCCTTCTCGGTGAAAAAGGAGAAAATGATATGAAAGAAGATCTCGTAATGATTCAGGTTATATGTGAGAACGGCTATGCCGACGACATAATGGATGCCGCACGCAGGGAAGGTGCGAAGGGAGGTACCGTCATCAAGGGTCACGGTACGGCGAAGGAAGACGACACCAGATTCTTCGGTTACCCCATCACTGCAGAGAAGGAGGTTCTTGTAATCGTCGAAGAGAAGAGCAAGGCCGAGAGGATCATTTCCGCTATAGATAATCTTCCCTTCCTCAAGCAGAAGGGCAAGGCCGTGATATTCAGCCTTCCTGTCTCTCACTTCAGCACAATAGGCTGAAATAAGTAGTTTATGTGAAGTTGGGTCTCCTTCATGTCAGGGGGCCCTTTTTGTCTTTTTTCAGGTTGACTTATCCTTGCAATTTAATTATTTAAAATATTGCTTCGATAATTTTTCTTATCGATCTCACTTGATAAAACCGGAGTGTTTTCTAAATTGATTAAAGAACTTTTCTCCCGTGTCAGGGAATATAAGAAGAAGGCTCTGATTACTCCTGTCTTCATGGTGTTGGAAGTACTTATGGAAGTGCTGATCCCCGCCATAATGGCGCTCATCATCGACGTCGGCATCGCGAGCATGGACCTGAGGATGATTCTCATCCTTTCCTCGCTTCTTGTCGTTTCTGCGCTGCTGTCGCTGACTTTCGGAGTACTCGGAGCACGTTTCGGGTCGGTTGCGGCATCGGGTTTTGCGACAAATCTCAGGCATGACCTCTACGACAAGGTGCAGGAGCTCTCCTTTTCCGATATCGACCGTTTCAGCCCGTCGAGCCTCATTACACGTCTCACAACCGACGTCCAGCGCATCCAGATGCTCTTCAGCATGTCCATCAGGATGTTCGTGCGCTCCCCGATGATGCTCATCTTCGCGGCCGTCATGTGCCTCAGGGCCGGAGGCTCGCTGTCGCTTATCTTCGTTGTCGTCATCCCGATTATGGCTGCAGGCGTATGGATCATGACACACAGGACCCACCGCTACTTCACCCAGGCCTTCAAGGGCTTCGACCGCTTCAACCAGGTTGTCGGAGAGAACCTCTCCGGCATAAGGACGGTCAAGTCTTTCGTAAGAGAAAAGAGGGAGGAGGAGAAGTTCGATGAGAGTGCTGCATATATCCGCGACAACTTCAAGAAGGCAGAACAGATGATGGTTCTCATGAATCCCCTTGTCATGTTCGTCTCCTACGGCTGTATGATCGCAATCTCCTATTTCGGTGCCAGACTTGTCAACAGGGGCAGTATGGACACAGGTGCCCTGATGAGCATCTTCACATATTCGACCCAGATTCTTTCCTCTCTCATGATGACGGGCATGATCATCATAATGTACTCGATGAGCAAGCCGAGCATGGAGAGAGTGAGCGAGGTGCTTCAATATCAGCCTACGATGGACAGCAACGAGAACGGAGTGAAGGAAGTTTCTGACGGCTCTGTTGTATTCGACCACGTCTCTTTCGGCTACAAGGAGGGATCGTCCGTACTCAAGGACGTCAATCTCGAGATAAAGAGCGGTGAGATGGTGGGCGTTCTCGGAATGACGGGAAGCGGAAAGACGACGCTTGTCTCCCTTATTGCCCGACTCTACGACGCCACAAAGGGCTCTGTCATCGTCGGCGGGCGTGATGTCAGGGATTACAACCTCAAGGCTCTCAGGGACAGTGTCTCCGTCGTGCTGCAGAAGAACACGCTCTTCTCCGGCACTATCAGGAGCAACCTCGAGTGGGGTGACAGGAATGCCTCAGAGGAGGAGATGGAGAAGGCCGCGAAGGTTGCCTGTGCCTATTCCTTCATCATGGAGAAGGAGAAGGGCTTCGATTCCGTTGTCGAACAGGGCGGAACCAACTTCTCCGGCGGCCAGAGGCAGAGGCTCTGTATTGCAAGAGCTCTCCTCAAGAAGCCGAAGATCCTCATCATGGACGACTCGACATCGGCTGTCGACACTGCAACGGATAGAGCAATCAGAGAGGCTCTCCACAGTGAGGTCTCGGGTATGACGAAGATAATCATCTCGCAGCGTGTATCCTCGATCGAGGACGCTGACAAGATCATCATAATGAACAACGGAATGATCGAAGATATCGGAACGCACGAAGAGCTTCTCTCCCGTAATGCGGGTTACCGTAATCTCTACGAGACACAGACAAGGAAGGAGGCATAAAAGATGGCAGAAAGAAGACCCACAAGAGCTGCAATGCGCTCGATGCCGAAGGCCAAGAATCCCGGCCGTTCCTTTCTCAGGCTGATGAAGTTCGTCTTCGAAGGGAAGGCGTTCCTCATCCTCCTTATACTCTGCTGCATCATCCTTTCAGCCCTTGCAACTACGTATTCGGCGACATTCATCGGTGATTACATCGACGATATCGTCATACCGCTCAAGGGTGTGGAGAATCCTTCGTTTGTTCCGGCAGTAAAGGCACTGGCGAAGTTCGCACTCGTCGTGCTTGTCTCGATAGTAACATCGTTCATCTCGTCGCGTATCATGGTCGGGGTATCACAAGGGGCGATCTACAAGATGAGGACCAGGATGTTCTCACGTCTCGAAAGCCTTCCTCTCTCATACTTCGACCAGAATGCGAGAGGAACAATCATGTCCGTATTCTCCAATGATACAGATACGATCAACCAGTTCATCTCGAACGGCCTTGTGCAGCTTCTGACGGCGTCGATCACCATAGTCATGGTCCTTACTTCGATGTTCAGAAACAGCCTTGTTCTTACTGCCATCGTCATCGTCTTCATCTTCATCACGCTCGGCGTGACGGGGAAGGTGGGAGGAAAGAGCGGGAAGTTCTACACCTCCCAGCAGGAAGACCTTGCCGCCGTCAACGGCTATATCGAGGAGATGATGAACGGACAGAGGGTCGTCAAGGTCTTTACACATGAGGACGAGAGCCGTAAGAGCTTCGAAGTCCTCAACGAGAAGCTCAATTCCTCCATGGCATCGGCAAACAGCTGGGCCGGAAGCATGGGGCCGCTGAACAACAACCTCGGACACCTGCAGTATGTTGTTCTCGTACTTGTCGGAGCCCTCGCTGTCATCAGAAATCCGTATGTATATACAATCGGAGGTCTTGCCGCATTCCTGCAGCTGAGTAAGTCGTTCACGAACAACATCAGCCAGATATCTCAGCAGGCGAATACGGTACTGGTAGCACTCGCGGGAGCGGAGCGTGTATTTGCGCTTCTGGATGAGAAGAGCGAGAGCGATGAGGGAAAGGTGACGCTTGTCAGAGTCTCGGGTCACGACAGCGATATGCATGAAGTGGAGAAGAGCACAGGCAAGTGGGCATGGAAGAAGGACGGCGTTCTGATTCCGTTCAAGGGAAGTGTCGTCATGAAGAACGTCGACTTTGCATACGTACCCGGAAATCCCGTCCTTCATGATATCACCCTGTATGCCAAGCCCGGTCAGAAGATCGCCTTCGTCGGTCATACCGGGGCAGGCAAGACAACCATCACGAATCTTCTCAACCGTTTCTACAATATCGAGAAGGGCGAGATAACGATCGACGGCATCAACATCATGGATATGAAGCTTGCCGACCTGAGGCGCAGCATGGCTATGGTACTGCAGGATACATCACTCTTCACGGGAACCATCAGAGAGAACATACGCTACGGCAGACTTGATGCAACCGACGAGGAAGTGGAGAAGGCTGCAAAGCTTGCAAACGCCCACGACTTCATCATGATGATGAGCCAGGGTTATGATACCGTCATCACCAACAACGGCGAGAATCTCTCGCAGGGACAGCGTCAGCTTCTTGCGATTGCACGTGCGGCAGTCGGTAACCCGCCGATCCTCATAATGGATGAGGCAACCTCCTCCATCGACACCTACACCGAAGCTCTTGTGCAGTCGGGTATGGACAAGCTCATGGAGAACAGGACGGTATTCGTCATCGCCCACCGTCTCAGCACAGTGCGCAACAGCAATGCCATAATGGTCCTCGACAAGGGAAGGATCATCGAGCGCGGAGACCACGACGATCTCATCGCAATGAAGGGCGTCTACTACTCGCTCTATACAGGAAAGAGCGAACTCAGCTGAGAAGAAAAGGTCATGGCTCCGGCTGTGACCTTTCCTCTTTGAAAGGCAGGAGGATGCGGCATGAATATCAGAGGTCCTTTTTTCATGCTATTATACTATTGTGATAATGAAGGACAGGACATACATCTGCATCGATCTCAAGAGCTTCTACGCCTCCGTCGAATGCGTCGAAAGGGGCCTCGATCCCATGACGACGAATCTCGTTGTGGCCGACCCGGAACGCAGCGACAAGACAATCTGCCTTGCTGTCTCGCCATCGATGAAGGCAATGGGCGTTAAAAACCGCTGCAGGGTCTTCGAGATACCGCCCCACATAAAGTATCTGATGGCACCGCCGAGAATGCAGAAATACATAGACTATGCAGCAGATATCTACGCTGTCTACCTGAAGTACATTGCTCCCGAGGATATCTACGTCTATTCGATAGACGAAGTCTTCATGGATGTCACCTCCTACCTCGAGCGTTACTCGATGAGTGCGAAGGAGATGGCCGTCTTTCTGATGGAGAAGGTGAAGACTGAGGTGGGGGTGAGGGCGACCGCGGGAATCGGGAGCAATATGTACCTGTGCAAGATCGCCCTTGACATAACAGCCAAGCATGCCCCCGATTTCATCGGTATCCTCGATGAGGAGAGTTTCAAGGAGAAACTCTGGGACCATACGCCTCTCTGTGATTTCTGGAGAATCGGGAGGGGCATCGAGACAAGACTCCACAGACTCGGCCTCTATACGATGCGTCAGATCGCCCATACCCCCGAAGATATCCTCTATAACGAATTCGGAATCGACGCGGAGATCATGATAGACCATGCCTGGGGGAGGGAATGTGTCACAATTGCTGATATAAAGCGCTACAAGCCGAAGGGGGAGAGTCTGAATTCCGGACAGGTCCTGATGCGTGACTATTCCTTCAGTGAAGCTCAGATTGTCCTCAAGGAGATGGCAGATGAGATAGCGCTGATGCTCACACGGCGGGGCCAGAGGGCCTCATCGTTCTCTCTTGCCGCAGGATATGCGAAGAAGGACGGCGGCAGAGTGGCGGGAGGAAGCGGTACAACTCTTTCTCCGACGCAGTCGGACAAAGTCATCAGAGAGGTTTATCTCGACATTTTTTCACGCATAGCCGACAGGACTAAGGCTGTCAGGCGCTTCTATCTTACAGCATCATCGCTTGAGGACGAGAAAACAGAACGCCAGCTTGACCTCTTTGACGATACAGGAGAGAACGAGAAGAAGAGATGCATACAGATGGCTGTCCTCGCCATCAAGGACCTTTACGGGAAAAACAGCATCGTCAAGGGAATGGACTACGAGGAATGTGCGACGGGAAGGGAGCGCAATCTCCAGATAGGGGGACACAGGAGTGGAAAAGAAGAATAGAGTGCGCATGAGCGTCGAACAGCGGGCGAAGATCTTTCTCCCGTTCGCCGGTGTCAGGGGCCTGGATGAAGCGCTTGAGAGAAAGAGAAGGGAGCACTTCATGGAGGAGAGGATAATCCTCGGCGAGGACGGGGAGAGGGAGATAGACGATGTTCTCTCGTCAATTGCAAAGGGTGATAAGATATCTCTCTCGTCATATGAGGACGGGTACTACGTCGAGAAGGAGGGCACTGTCATAAAGAAGGACGCAAGGGAAGGCTATATCCTTATGGAGAGCGGACCTGTATACTTCAGGGACATACATTCAATCGAGAAGAAAGAGACGAATGAAACGTCTCTCGTTTCCGGGAAAGTATCAGATAAGGATGCGTAGAGAAGAGCACCGTCTCCTTTTCTCCTTCTTGGAGGGAGAAGGATGACATATGTCCCGAGGCGGAAGCTGTGCCCGGTGAGGGGTCTTTTATTCCTGAATGCCGGTCTTCCGTAATGGAAAGGATCTACAGCTTTATGAGGCTGTCCTTCAGAAGCATTATCGAGACTTCTCTCTTTCTCGGTTTCAGCGGTGAGAATGCAATCAGAGGGTTACCGCAGAATCTCAGGCCGATCATATAACCTTCACCCTTGTATTCGATTGATTCGACACTGCACTCATTGAAGATCACATGGCTCGGATAAACTCCCGTGTTGAGGGGCTCTTCGCTTATCGTGACGGCTTCGGGGCGGAAGAAGAGGGTGCCCGATGCTCCTTCTCCGTAGAGAAGGGAAGAGGGAAGCGATGTTCCGTCGCCTGTGAAGTATGCAGAGAAGAGAGTTTTCGGGTGCTTGTACACCTCTTCGGGTGTGCCTGTGCTCTCTATATGGCCGTCCTTCATTATGATAATCCTGTCGGCTATGGCGAATGCCTCCTCTCTGTCGTGAGTGACGTAGAGCATCGTTACGCCCAGCCTGTCGTGCAGTGTCCTTATCGTGCCTCTGAGCTTCTTTCTCAGCGGCTCGTCCAGCGATGAGAGCGGCTCGTCGAGAAAGAGTATCTGCGGCTCTGCCGCAAGGGCTCTCACGAGTGCAACCCTCTGTGCTTCCCCTCCCGATAGTGTCTCGACCTTCCTCTTCTCCGCCCCCTCGAGACCGACGCTCTCCAGGAGCCTTTTCGTCAGCTGCCGCCGCTCTTCTCTCTTCTTCGTCTTCATTCCGTACTGGATGTTCTTCTCGGTATTCATGGAGTTGAAGAGGGCATAGTCCTGGAAGACGAAGCCGATTCCTCTCTTTCCGACGGGAAGGGATGTGATGTCCTCTCCGTCAAGGAGGATGGTGCCCCCGTCCGGCGTTTCAACGCCGCTCAGGAGCGAGAGCAGTGTCGACTTTCCGCTTCCAGAGGGGCCGAGGAGGCAGACAAGCTCACCCTTTTCCACGGAAAGTGAGCACTCGAGGTTGAAATCCCTGTATTTCTTCTTTATGTCCTTCGCTTCAAGATATGACACTTCTCTCTCCTCCCCTTTCAGAGAATGCAAATATTATGAGACTTACGAGAAGGAGCATGAGGCACAGAGCTGATGCCCCCTGATAGTCGTAGTGCTGTATTTTCTTGTAAATGAGCAGGGGAAGTGTTGTTATGTTCCCCGCACCGAGCGCCATCGTGGCGTTGGTCTCCCCCAGTGAGAGGGCAAAGGCGAATGCAAAGGCCTTCCTTCTGTATCCCCTTAAAAGGGGTACTTCAACTTTCCTGTAGTTCCTCCAGTATGAGGGGGAGAGGGAGAGTGAGGAATAGAGAAGCCTGTCACTGAGCCTTTCTGCTCCGGGGAGGATTGTCCTTATCGCAAAGGGGAGGACTACCGTTATGTGAGCCAGAAGTGTGAGGGTGAAAGCGCCCGTCTTTCCGCTCGTGTAGAAGAGTGATGAGAGGTACGAGAATCCGAGACCGAGCGTGACCGATCCCGTTGCAAGCGGCAGCGACGAGAGCAGCGTGAGGAACTTTCTCTTTCTTCTTACTGCCGATAGAGAGAGCGAGGTAGCCATCTTCGTGGCGGCAAGGGAGGAGAGAGATGCAATACAGACCGAGGTGAGTGCAGCATTGAGGGCGGTTCTTTCCCCGGAGGCGAAGAGTTTCTCCCATGCTTTGAGTGTGAAGGTTCCGTCTCTGTTGAAGAAGGCCCTGTAGACTATCGAGAAGATGGGCGGAAGCATGAAGAGGGCTACAATGAGCTCGAGAAGGAAGGCAAGGGCCTTCTCTCCTCCTTTTACCGGCTTCAGGATGCGCCTTGTCCTCTGTATCTTCTTCTCCTTCCTTCCGGCTCCTGTAAGAAGCATGATCAGTGCCATCACAGTAAAAGATATGAGGGCGAGGGATGAAGAGGAGGCGAGATTCCCGTCCATGTATGCGCGGCGGTAAATCTCGGCCTCCACCGTGTAGTACTTCGGGCTTCCTCCGAGTGTCATCACTATCAGGAACGACGGGAAGCAGAAGAGGAAGACAAGCATCATTGTCTGATATACAGTACCCTTTATTCTGCTCAGTGTGACGGTGAAGAAGATGCGGACGCGTGATGCGCCGAGGAGAACGGCTGCCGTCTCCTCCCTCTCTCCCGCCGCCGTCATTCCTTCCGTTATGAGGGAGAAGGCGAGGGGGAAGTTGAGATAGACGTGCGCAAGTATCACGGCCTTGTATGAATAGAGTATATTTAGCTTTATCCTGCCCCCTGAAATCTTGGCCAGGAGACTGTTGAGTATTCCGTTGTTGCCGTACCAGATTACAAAGCCCAGGACGACGATGATGGAGGGCAGTACGAATGCCGTATCGGCAAGCGCGAGTGTAAGTTTGCGGCCGGGGAATGTGCGGGATGAGAAAAACGAGGCAAAGGGCAGTGCCAGAGCCGTCGAAATGAGGGCACTCAGAAGGGCCTGAATGAATGTAAAGAGGAAGAGCGACCAGGTGTAGGGACTCTTCAGCGTTTCGATGAATACATCCGTTCCACCGCCGATTCTGAGTGATACCGAAAGAAGCGGAAAAACGAATATAACAACTGTAAGTGCCGCTGCGGGCAGCGACAGCAGTAGATAGAATCTGTTTTTCCGTTCCTTTTTCATTGTTAAATATCCTTCCGGCGGGCGAAGCTGTGCTTGCACTAACTCCGGCCCTTGCCCCGTGGGTTGTTGATAACGCTTTTATTGTGCTATCAAATCAGACCATGATGCAAGAAGAGAAGATATGTCGAGAAGTCCGGAAGCATAGAACTTTTCCGGAACCGGCGCATATTCATATGCCTCCGGAAGCACGGTTGTGGAGAGTGCGGGGTACATCGAGTTCGTGACTGCCAGCGTCTCCTGTGCATCCGAGAGTATGTATGATACGAACTCTTCGGCCTCGGCTCTGTGCTTCGTTCCTTTCACGATTCCGATTCCTTCGATGGTCGCCTCATGTCCCTCATCGAAGAGAAGGGCCTTGTATCGTGTCGTGTTCTCGTTCATCACATGATAGACGGGGCTTGTCGTGTAGCTGATCACAATCGGAGCCTCTCCCTCTGTGAAGAGACCGTAGGCTGACGACCAGCCCGAGGCGATTACGAGTGCATTCTCCTCCATCTTCTTCCACCACTCGATCCAGTCTTCTCCGAGTGCATTGTATGTCCAGAGAAGAAGCCCCAGTCCGACGCTGCTTGTTCTCGGGTCGATGAGAATTACCTTTCCCTTGTATTCATCCTTCGTAAGGTCCCACAGCGAAGAGGGCTCCTCGAGTGTGCTTTCTGTGTCGAAAACGAAGGCAAAGGTACCCCAGTCGAAGGGAAGGAGTCTCTTTGTGCTGTCGAAGACGAGCCTCTCGTCGATGTCAGCCAGAAGCGGGGTGTCGAAGGCTTCGAGTGCGGAGTAGACGGCCTCGGCCTTGTCATCCGAAACTCCGAGAATGACATCGCAGGGGGTCTTCTCACCCTCCATAAGAAGACGGTTGATCATCTCCGATGTCGTTCCGCATGATACTACGTTGACTGATATGCCTGTCTTTTCCTCGAATGCGGGGATGACGGCGCCTTCGCTTCCCCATTCGCCGCAGAAGGTGTCATAGGCATAGACCGTAAGTGTTCTTACGTTTTCATCAGACTCCTCTTTTACAGGCTGGCTGAAAAGGGAGAGCACACAGAGCAGTGCAAGTGCGACAGAAATGAGCTTTTTCATTGAAAAGCCTCCTTGATTTGTTTTCTGTCTAACGGGAATTGATAAAGAAATAAGCTGTCGTTCCCTACGCCGGCATTGTCCGGATCAGGTTCGAGGGTATCTCTCAGGCATTACGCCACCCCTAGACAGGTAGAATTTACAGGAAGAAAGGTAAATCTTCAAGACAAAAAGACGCTGAAGGGTTAAACTTTTGCCATGTTACCTCTCCTCACCCTTTCCTCAGCTTCTGAAAACGACAGTGCACTCATCAGAGAGTGTGCTCTCGACGAGCATTCTCTTGTATCGAATGCGGCAACCGGCGCTTATCTGAGCTGCCGCGATCTCTTCAGGGGAAAGAGGGTTCTCTTCGTCGTAGGGAAGGGCAACAACGGAAGTGATGCACTCGCTCTGGCGTCTCTTGTAACCGCACTAGCCCGATCTGTTTCTGTATACTGCCATTTTCCCGACGGCAGCGCGGAGAACATGAGGCGCCGCCTCCAGCTTGAGCCGTCCCTCTTTGTTGATGAGATGAGACCTGCCGATGTCATCGTCGACGGCCTCTTCGGAGTAAAGTGCCGTCTTCCCCTCGATGAGAGGACAGAAGATATTGTCTCATTTATCAACTCGTCCGGAGCCGTTGTCATTGCTCTCGATGTTCCCTCCGCATTCCTTGTCAGGGCAGACTATACTATCTCATTCATGTGTCCGAAAAAGGAGATGTATCTTCCTCAGAACAGAGCATCATGCGGTAAAATAATCCTTTTCAATCCCGGATTCCCGGAGGGGAGAATCAGGGGGGACGGAAAGACATTCCTCCTTACCGGGAGCGATTACTTCTCTCCCCCGATCCCCCTTGACGGTTACAAGAATACACGCGGCCATGTGTGCATAGCGGGAGGAAGTGAACGCTATCCCGGAGCGCCTATCATTTCTTCTCTTGCTGCATTTCACAGCGGGGCGGGGAAGGTTACGATACTCAGCACCGGGACAGTGAGAGAGAGAATTCTGGCCTCTCATCCGTCTCTGATGTTCGCCGATGAGGGAACGCCGTTAACGCAATACGACAGCTTCGTTGCAGGCCCGGGCTGGGATGAGGGCTCGAGGGAGATTCTCGAGAGGATATCACAAAGCGGGAAGAACTATGTCGTGGATGCCGATGCCATAAAGCTCCTTCCGGGCCTGAAGACTGGAGGAAGGGCTGTTATCACACCCCATGCGGGGGAGTTTGGAAAACTCCTGGCACTTCTCGGCTTCGATGAAGGGGATATCATGAGAAATGCAGAAAGAACGGCGCTGGAGCTTGAGTGCGTTGTCGTTCTCAAGGGCGTTACGACTATCATCACTGACGGCTCTCTGATCTATATTGCAGACGGCGCCAATCCATCCCTCGGCGTTGCGGGCTCCGGCGATGTCCTTTCGGGCGTCATAGGGGCGTTCCTCGCATACGGCCTCGCGCCGCTTACTGC
This sequence comes from Anaerovoracaceae bacterium, assembly GCA_963587105.1. Taxonomy (GTDB): domain Bacteria; phylum Spirochaetota; class Spirochaetia; order Sphaerochaetales; family Sphaerochaetaceae; genus Ornithospirochaeta. The sequence goes on from CAVACS010000032.1 coordinate 18,135, forward strand.
AGCAGTGAACGGAGTTCTTCTCCATCAGAGAAGCGGCAGAGCGGCAGAGGAGGAGTACGGCTTCTACTCTGCCGAAGACCTCATAAAAGAGATAGGGAGGAACCGGTGATCCAGGGCTATTTTCTTTCGCTCTTCTATCTCATCTTCTCGTCCTTGATCTATTTCCAGGGCAAGTACAGAATAGAGCTCTCGTTCATGCTGAGATTCACCGACGAACTGGAGAAGGACAGGAAGAAGCTCTACGTCTTCTCGCTCCTGGGGCTTTTGACATTCCTCATCCTTCTCTTCTTTCCACAGAACCCCGGCCCTGTGATACTCGGGGACTTGATTCCTTCTCTTGTCGTACTTTATAACACTATATATTTCTTCATGATGATAAAGAGAAAGGAAAAAAGCGGACGGAGCGACTATCTCGACACGAAGAGAGGGGAGAGAAAGATAATCCTCGGGTATATATCCTTCGCAGTCGCCGTCCTCCACTTCCTTCTTCCTTCCTTCGTTCTCATATAGTGGAGGTGAGCGTGACAGAGAGAGATACGACAGCCGGAGTCCTTGTTGACGGGGAGGGGTTATACCTTGTTGCACAGAGAAAGGAGGGAGGCCCGCTCTCCCGCAAATGGGAGTTCATCGGAGGGAAGAACCGGTACGGAGAAAGCCTTGCCGAAACTCTGAAGCGCGAATGGATGGAGGAGGTAGGGCTTGAAATCGAAGTGGACAGCTTCCTTCTCAACACCGGGTTCGTCAATAACGGCGTCCACTATACTCTCCACTGCTTCTCTGTCCGTCTCCTCTCCGGTTCCGAGACTATAAACCTCACGGTCCACGACGACGTGAGATGGGTGACGAAGGACGAGCTGAAAGATCTCGACTTCGGGCCTTCGGACTCTGTCATCAGAGCCTACATCACAGGGGAGAGAGAAAAGCCGTCAGCTCCGCTCTGAGAAAAGAGGAGAGAAAGACTTCCGATTCTCCGGAGATGGTCCGGGCTTTAGCTGTCTGCGCTCAATAGAGAAGAAGGTCAGGGCGGGGTTATAAAGCTCCGCCTTTTTCTTTCTGTTAAGTCTTTTCCTCTCTTCCGACTTCCTTCCCGGTAGAGTGCAGGCAAAGAGGGAGGAATAAGGCTCATTTGAGGATGTCAGTTCGAAACTTTGCTCTTTATGAAGGCCGACGCTTCCTTTATCCCCTTCCAGCCGTCATCGAGAAGCTCGTAGATCTCAAGAAAGCCGTGTATGGCACCCTTGTAAACCGAGAGTGTCGAATTCGTACCGAGAGCTGTGAGTGCGGCGTGGTACGATACTCCTTCGTCGCGGAGACTGTCTGCCTCGGGAACTATTATCAGATGGTCTGGAAGAACGAAGGTGCCGCCTTCATCCTTCTCTACAGCACACGAAGCATAGAGGTTCGGTACATCGAGTGTGTCCAGGGCTCCCTCGAGCATCAGAAGCGGGGAGGCATAGGGCTTGAGGCCGTCCTCAATCGTCTCGAGGTAGCTCTCGAATGTATGCTGCATGACAGCGCGGCTGATCATCGTCTTTCTGCCGTCGAAGCCGCCGAAGAGCATGTGTGAGGGCAGTAGTACCGGATAGACGGAGAGACTGGGGTAGAAGAGGACGACACCGACAGGCTCTGTTACCTTCTCCGTCTTTGCTCTGATTGCGAGTCCTGCGGCGAAGTTACCACCGGCACTGTCTCCCATGAGGACTGTGCGTGTGCAGTCGGCGTTGTACTCGCTTCCGTGCTCGAGAAGGAAGAGGTATGCCTCCCATACGTCATTGACTGCCGCCGGATATTTGTGCTCGGGGGCGAGGGAGTAGTCATCGGCAAATACGACTGAGTTCGTTCTGTCTGCAAATATTCCGAGAAGCTTCTGATAGGTCTTGTAGTCGGAGGCTGTGTAGGCTCCTCCGTGGGTGAAGAAGATCACGGGAAGCACATCCTCTCCGTTGTAGTTCTTCGGATAAGATATCCAGAGGGTGGAGGAGGAGAGAGTGACGGTCTCGACAATCCTGTCTCCTGTGAGAGGATGATCCGTCCTCGCACCGTATGTGCCGTCGGCGTTGGCGTACCTGTTCATCGCCCATACCATCAGAGCCGAGCCGTCGGAGAGTACGACGTCGGGGTCTGCTGTTTTCTTGAGCTCTCTGAGCTCCTCTCTCGTCACGCCGAGCTTTATTCTGATTATTTCGTTCTTTATGGTCGTGCAGGATGTCAGAAAGAGCAGAGAAATGAAGAGTGCGATCAGAAGTCTTGTTTTCATTGTTTAACCTTATTGAGGTGGAAACTCCGATGCTTGCATCGTGAGAGGAACCTCAATTGCCTTTTACTTACTGATGCAGTGAAAGGTGCATCACCTTATATCTATATTCCTCGAATGCTGTACAAGACGAAGTTTTACATAGCTTTCACCACCTGAAACCTTTGTCCCGTCCAGCTTCCGGATATCGAAATAACCACTTGTTCGTCTTCCGTGTACATAG